>NZ_JBSGFD010000077.1:32510-38935 GCF_053603215.1 Kitasatospora sp. NPDC004240
GGCCTTGCAGCGTGCATCGGTGCTCGCCGGTCAAGGGGTTCCAGGCGTCGGCGGTCCCGTCGCTACTCGCAGTGATGGCTACGGGGGGGTCGTCAGACAGGCCCAGGACGGCAACGGAGGTCAGTTCGTGGCGGGCCTGGTGAGTGTGTCGACGTTGGCCAGTAGCAAGGTCCCAGACGATGGCGGTCCCGTCGCTGCTCGCAGTGATGGCTATGGGGGAGGCGTAGTCCAGAGCCAGGGCGGCAACCTGGTTCACCGAGTCGGTGTGGCCTTCAAAGGTGTGCCGACGCTGGCCGGTGGTCAAGTCCCAGACGATGGCGGTGCTGTCATCACTCACGGTGACAGCTAGAGGGGTGATGTCGGGCAGGACCAAGGTGGTGACCTGGTTCACCCAGCTGGTGTGGCCCAGAAAGGTGTGCGTGCGAAGCCCTGCAGCCAGATCCCAGACAGTGACTTTTCGGTCGCCCACGGTGATGGCCACCGGCGTGGTATCGGGAAGAACGAGAGTAGAGAATGCGCGCACGGAGCTGGTTTCGCGGGGGAGGTGGTGAATGAATTTGCCTGTGACTAGGTTCCAGACGGCCGCTTCGTATTCGGTGCCAATGGTAACGGCGATTGGGGTGCCGTCGGGCATGACCGAAGTGCCAACGGGGATCCGACTGTCGGAGTGGAATCGCAGCATGTGTCGGGGACGGCCGGTTTCGAGGTCCCAGACGGTGGCCGTGCTGTCGCCGTTGGTGGTGATGGCTACAGGCGTGCCGTCGGGCAGGACCAAGGCGGTGACTTGGTGCATCGCGCGAGTGTGGCCTTGAAGGATGAGCCGACGTTGACCGGTGCTCAGGTCCCAGACGATGGCCGTGCTGTCGTGACTCGCAGTGATGACTACCGGGAAGTCGTAGGGCAGAGCCAGAGCAGCAACATGATTCACCGAGTCGGTGTGGCCCCGGAGGGTGTGCCGACGACGGCCGGTGTTGAGGTTCCAGACGATGGCGGTCCGGTCGGCGCCGGTAGTGATGGCTACGGGCGTGCCGTCGCGTAGGACCTGGGCGGTGACCTGGTTCACCCATCCGGTGTGGCCCTGGAGAGTGTGGCGGCGTCGGCCGGTGGTCAGGTCCCAGACGATGGCCGTGCTGTCGTGGCTTGTGGTGATGGCTACGGGGGTGTCGTCGGGTAGGACCAAGGCGGTGACCTGGTTCACCGAGTCGGTGTGGCCCCGGAGGGTGTGCCGACGACGGCCGGTGTTGAGGTTCCAGACGATGGCGGTCTGGTCGGCGCCGGTAGTGATGGCTACGGGGGTGTCGTCGGGTAGGACCAAGGCGGTGACCTGGTTCACTGCCTGAGTGTGGCCTTGGAGGGTGTGTCGGCGGGCAGGGTGGGCGGTTCGGTTGGTAGACCACAGTGGTTCGGCGAGAGCGGGCTGGCCGTCGACAGCCGTGGCCGCGAAGGCGTGAGCGAGGTCGGATCGTCGCCAGCTGGCGGCGTCGAGGGCTAGCAGGTCACGGCGCACGGCGGTGCGGTGGCGCTCACTGTGGTGGGCGGTTGTACTGCGGTAAATATGGGCGCAGAGGACTGCTTCTTCGCTCACGGCATGATGCAAGTAGGCCGTGAGGTTGTCGGGCTCCGCGTGGATGAGGTAACTGGGGTCCCGGATGAGTTGATCGAATGCGGTGTGATCGACGGCGACAGCGTGGTCGACGGCGTGGCGCAGGAGGTATGGGCGCGCCCGGGACCAGTCCGGGAAGCCGCCCGGTGTGCGCGGGACAGTGTCGAGTAGCGCAGCGTAGACGGTCGCAGGACTGGTGAGACGGTGGGTGTGGTCGGTGAGCGCCTGGTGGAAGTAGCGATAGAGGAGACAGTGGTCGGTTTCCGGAGTGGATCGCAGGTAGAAGTCGGCTTTTGCGAGAGCACGGCGGGTGTCGGCGCGCTGGGGTGTCCGCTGGCCGGGAGCGGGGGGATCGTGGGCGAGGGCGGCCTCGTGGATGAGATCGAGGGGCATGCCCTGCCCGCGGGCCTGCCCCAGGACGGTCAGGACGGGACGGATCCACGGCTCCGTGGCGGCGAGGGCCTCGACGTGGAGGTCGAAGACCTCAGTGACGGTGCGGGGCGGCTCGGCCGGAGTGCGTTCGGGGCTGGTGGTGATGTAGTTGGCGTACACGGCTGCGACAAGGAAAGCTCCGTGGTCGCTGAATTTGGCCAGCCGGTCGGCGATGGTGTGCACGTGATCGCGATCATCCGGGCTGCGCGGGCGGAGAAGCTTGCGAAGGTAGATGTCGAGATCGTCGACAAGGGCGCGGAGGCCATCGTCGTCGGCGGGATCGAGATTCAGTTCCGCTGCAGGGTGCTCATTCAGGTATGCATGCAAGGCAGGCAGGGTATCCCACCAGGGTCTGGTGCCGATGATGACGCGGCAACCGGTCCCCTCCTTCCCCACAGCGGCGGCCAGAGGCAGGAGAAGTTCGTTGAGAACGCTGACGGGGTCTTCCGCCTCGTCGAGAGCGTCCAGGATCACCAGAACATCGCTGACCTCCCGAAGGTCACGTACCAGTGCCGTCGCGGCTGCCTGGCCCCGATCGTTCGATTGCGGCGACGACTCGTGAGCTTCGGCGCTAACTGCTTTGCCATTGCGCTGCTGGCGGAGCTGGCCCCGCAGTGACTCGGTGATCTGCTGGAGAGTGAGCTGACGGGCGTGGATGGCGAGTACGGTCGCCGGTTGGCGGGGGTAGAAGTCTTCGACGAATCTGGCGACACGGTCACCGATCTCTTTGAGTTCAGGGTGGAGCAGGCAGGTAGTTACGCCGAGGAGTGCGGACTTGCCGATCCCAGGGCTGCCGGTGACAACCAGCAACCTGTGCTCCGGCTCTGTGCTGGACCGGTTCGTCCAATCCTGGATCTTCTGGAGTTGGGAAGTACGGCCGGAGAAGAGGATGTCGCGCGCGTGGGGCTCGCCGGCTGCGCGGGTGGCGAAATGCAGCGGGTCCAGGCCAGGTGAGCAGGCGAGGGCGAAGTCGCGCAGCCTCTGGTCCATGCCTGCCAGGAGCCGGGAACGAGGATCGAGGGAGTAGGCACGGTTCGGAAAGAACGGTGCGGACTGGGGGGTGGCATGGACGTGCGGGCTGCGGACAACGTGCTGGCGGGGATGTCCGGCGGCGGCGTCGGTGTGGGCGAGCTGACGGTCGATTGCTTCAGCGAGAGTGGTGATGGGCACGTATTCCTGGGTCGGGTCGATGTCGAGGTCACCGTCCGCAAGTTGATGCAGGATTTCTGCGGTGGCGGTGGTAAAGCGGGCGCCGTACGTGATGTCGTCCTTGGCGCAGGCTCCGATGATCCACACGTTTCGCGCCGCGCTCTGTGGGCGACGGGCGGCAAGTTCGGCGAGTTGCTGCTGGACGATGGCCTGTCCGGCCCCGCATACGTCCAGCAAGAACAGCACTGGTCGCTCGCTCTCCTCGGCCCCCTCCAGGAGCTTGCCAACGCTTACACAGGTCCTGGTGAGCCGGCGAGTATCGGCGCCGCTTGCAGCCAGATACAGGATGCCACTTTTCGATTTGTAGCCGTGGCCAGCGAAATGTACGACCACTGATTCCCCGCGGCGACCATGGTCACGCAGTTTCTTCCAGGCGCGCTTGAATATTTTTTTGGTGCATTCCAGCAAGGGATCGCCAGTCTCAGCGCCAGCCCGTTCCAGGGCGGAGGTCAGATCCTGCACGGCCTCCGTGACGGCCGGCAGCGATCTGAAGACGACGATTCCCCTGGCTTGCTTCTTTTCGCTCAGATCCCGCTCGGGAAACTCTCCGACCCCTGCTACGAGCGCCCTGACCATGGGACCTCCTACCCTTGCTCCCCGGGCGACCGCCACCCGCAGCAACGCCACCGCAGGACGGGCCGTGCGTCGTGCCGGGCATGCCCGGGGCTTCCCTGAGATCGCCGGGCTAAGGATCTGGTGACAGATTCTGGCGATAAATCAGGAAAGATATGGGGCGATGCAGGCAGCCACCAAGCCATTCGCGAGATACCCGCCAAATCCGTGGAACCCCACTCCGTTGTCGCAGGTCTCGTCCGCGTCGACCGGAAACATCTCACCGAGTTTGGGTGGGATCGCCACCACATCGCCGACGTCGGCGATGTTCACCCACCGCTGCACACCTGCCGGCCTGGCCCCGCGCCCCGCCCTCAACGCCGGGTCCAATCGTCGGGCCAGCGACGGAATCGCCAGTGGCGACCCCACCGTTACGAACAGCTCCACTTCCAGTTCCGAGGCGCACAACGTCTCGTAGGCGACGTAGGAGCCCAGTGAGTGCGCGATCACTACCGCTGGCTTCTCCCGCCGGATCACCTTCTCAACCCGAGCGCGTACTTTTCGCCGCCGATCCGGCCAGGCGGTGTAGGCCTCAACCTCACGCGAATTCACCACGATGGCACGCTCCAGGAGACCGATCGTCTGCTCCCGCAGTGCTGCGGAGAGACGACCGCCGCCGCGCTTGTCGACCACCCAACCGAGCATCTGCCGCAGTGGCGCCAGCCCCACGTTCTGCGGATCTTCCGGCATTGTGGCCCCGGCCGTGATCAGCCACTCCGCCACCTCTGCCTGCTTCGCTGGGCTGAGACCTTCGAAAACCGCGTCGTCCCAAGCGGACTGGGCCTGCTCCGGGAGTTCTGGGCGGAGCAAATCCGCGTAATAGGCCATCTCCACCTTCGGCACCTTCACGGACAACCGTGCAAGGCTGTCGGCCAGCTTCGGCTGACAGCCCGCCACTTTGGTCGCCGCAGCCTGTTCCGGTGTCGCGTTGGGGACGTAGTTGAAGATCCCATGCACGAGGACGACCTGTGTCATCGCGGCCTCCTATGGCCAATGATCGTGGCTGTGGCCTGCGATGGCGACTGGGCCACGATCCGCGGGGCTACCCCTCTCGCAGCCCCCGTGCCCGGCCGTCCGCGCCGCCCGCCGCGGCTGTCCGTCCGCCTGTCCGTCCCCGCTGCGCTCCCAGCCGCCGTCCGCGCCGCCTCCGCCAGCCGCGCCCGTCGCGGCCGCTGGCACGTCCTGCCGCCCCTCCCCGGGGTCGCCGTCCGCCTCCCGTCGGGCCGTTCCGGCCCCGCCGCCCGCGTCGGCCCGGTCCGCCGCGCGCCAGGCCGTGCCCCGGGGGCCTGCCGTGCCCCGCCGGGTGCCGGGGGAGTGATCTCTCCTGGCCGGGCCCGGCCCCACCCGCTTCCGTCTGCTTCCGTCTGCCGTCGGGCCTGCCGGGTGCCGGGTGGCGGGGGAGTGATCTCTCCTGGCCGCCGCTGCTCACCTTCGGCCGCCCGCCTCCCGCCGGGCCCCGCGTCATTCCGTCGGTTTCGGGTGCCGGTCCGCCACGTGCCGTCCCGCTGCCGCTGCCGCTGCCGCGCCCGCCCGCTTCCGTCTGTCCGCTTCCGGCCTGTGTGCCACCCGGGTCCTGGGTGGCATGCTTTCACTCGTTCTCGTTACAACAATCCGTTCCGGGTGTGTACCGGTGTGGCTAGACTGACGGCCAGCGTTACACCTTGCGTGTGGGTGTGGGGTGGCTTGTTGTCCGGGCCGTGCTGCGTCCCGGGTGGTGCCGGTGGCTGGCCGGCGGGGCCTGTCCGGCCGTTGCGGCCGTTGCGGCCGGTCGGTCTCCGGCCACCGCCGCGCCGTGCCGGGCCGTGCCGGGCCGTGCCGGGGCGGGCCCGCTGTCTGTTTCCCCGGCCCGTTCCGGGCCGGGGTGTTGTCGGCCCCCCGGTACCGGGGCCGGTCGTTCCCGGTTGTTGTCTCCTCGTGTGCCCTTCTGTGTCTGGAGTGCCTGGTGTCCTCTTCTCGTTCGGGTTCCTCCCGCGCCGCTGCCGGTGGCCGTCGTGGTGATGCCGGTGTGGCGCGCGGTGCCCACGAGGTCCCGCCGGGGGAGGCCACGGGCCCGGCCGGGCCGGACACCGCGCCCGCCCCCGGGGCCGGTCCGGCCGTGCCCGTGCCCGCCGCCGAGAGCGCCCCGGCCGCCGGTCCGGCCCTGGCCGGCGAGGACCCGCTCGTCCCGGCTGCAGGGGGCGACGGCGCGGTGGGCACGGCCGAGGGCGCTGCGCCCGCTCCGGCCCGCTCCGGCAGCTCCCCGCGCGGGGCCGACTCCTCACGGCGGTCCGGCCGGCCCGCCGCCGGAGACACCCTGGCCACTGACCCGGCCTCGGCTGTGGACGCTGGTCCGGTCCCGGCGGGTGACGCCCCGCCGGCTCCCGCAGGGAGCGCCGGCACCACCGAGGGCGCGACCGCCGGCGTGGTGGGCACGGCCGCCGGCGCCGCGCCCGCGCCGGGTCCGGCCCGCTCCGGCAGCGCCCCGCGCGGGGCCGTACGCGGGGCTGGTTCCTCGCGGCGGTCCGGCCGGCCCGCCGCCGCACCGGCCGCACCGGCCGCCGCTTCCGCCCCGGAGCCGGGAGCGGCCGGG
>NZ_JBSGFD010000078.1:0-38451 GCF_053603215.1 Kitasatospora sp. NPDC004240
GGGTCCGCCTGCCGGGGCCGGGGCGGGGGCTGGACGGTGGACGGGCTCGGGGGCGGGCCCGTCGGCGGAACTGGCCGGTTCCGGGGCGCTCCCGCTCACAGGCCGCCGCCCAGGGTGACGCCGCCGTCCACCACCAGGGTCTGCCCGGTGACCCAGCCGGCGTCCTCGGAGAGCAGGAAGGCGACCGCGCCCGCGACGTCCTCCGGCACGCCGAGCCGGCGCAGCGGGTAGGCGGCGGCGACCTGCTCCTCCCGGCCCTCGTACAGGGCCTCGGCGAAGCGGGTCTTGACCACGGCGGGCGCGACCGCGTTCACCCGGATGCCCTGCGGGCCGAGCTCGGCGGCGAGTTCGGTGGTCAGCCGGATCAGGGCCGCCTTGCTGACCCCGTACAGGCCGATGCCGAGGGAGGCGCGCAGGCCGGCGACGGAGGCGACGTTGACCACCGAGCCGCCGTGCTCGCCCATCCAGGCCCCGTGCGCGCGGCGGGTCCAGGCCAGCGGGGCGAGCACGTTGACGGCGAGGATCTTGGCGGCGGCGGCCTCGTCGGTGTCCACCACCGGGCCGTAGACCGGGTTGATGCCGGTGTTGTTGACCAGGTGATCCAGCCGTCCGAAGGCCTCGACGGTACGGGCGACGGCCTCCTCCTGGTGGGCCGGGTCGTCGGCCTTGCCGGCCACGCCGATGGCGACCTCCGGGCCGCCGAGGTCGCGGACGGCCTCGGCCAGCGGTTCGGGGTTGCGCGCGGTGAGGCAGACCCGGGCGCCGCGGGCGACCAGTTCCCGCGCGATTCCCAGGCCGATGCCACGGCTGGAGCCGGTGATCACGGCCACCCGGCCCTTGAACGAGTGCACCACGGAGGGTCCTTCCCGGTGGGTCGTGCGACGGCACGACGCGGTCCCGGTCCCGGCGGTGCCGGCGGGCGGGACGGCCCGCCACGGGACGGGTGGCAGGCCGGTCCGCCGCCGGACCGGGAACCGGGTTGACTAAGCGCTTGCTCAGCATGCTGTCGGTGCGCGACCCTGTCAACAGTCCGCGGGCCGGATGCCCGTACGAGCCGTCTGGGAGGATGGCGCCCATGACCAGCAAGCCCATCGCCGACCTCGGGCCCCTCCTGACCGGAGGCGCCGGCGCCGACCCCCGCCCGGAGGCGGCCCGACGGCTGCTCCAGGCCGCCGTGGAGTCCTTCGCCGAGCGCGGCTTCCACGCCACCACCACCCGCGACATCGCCACCGCCGCCGGGATGAGCCCCGCCGCGCTCTACATCCACTACCCCTCCAAGGCCGCGCTCCTGGCCGAGATCAGCCGGGCCGGCCACGCGGCCACCCTGTCGCTGGTCCGCGAGGCCGTGGCCGGCGAGGGCGACGCGGTCGAGCGGATGCGGCGGCTGGTGGAGGGCTTCACCTGCTGGCACGCCCGCGGCCGCACCGTCGGCCGGGTGGTCAACTACGAGCTGCACGCGCTGCCGGCCGAGGACTACGCGGTGGTCGCCGCGCTGCGCCTGGAGATCGAGCGCGAGGTCACCACGGTCATCGAACAGGGCGTCGCGAAGGGCCTGTTCCAGGTCGCCGAGGTGCGGACGGCCGCGCGCGCGGTCACCTCGCTGGGCATCGACGTGGTCCGCTGGTACACCGACCGCAGCACCGAGTCCCCGGAGGAGCTCGGCAGGCGCTACGGCGAGCTGGTGCTGCGCATGCTGGGGGCGCGGATCTGAGGGACGCGGATCTGAGAGGCGCGGACCGGCGGGGTACGGACCGGCGGGGCGTGGGAGCGGCCCGATCGGCAGCCGCGCGACCGTCCTGTGGCACGATGCGTAAGGGCCGACGCACCAGGTCGCCCCTGTCGCCGAACGGAGATCGCCATGACCGCCCCGCTTGCGTTCCGCAACGCCACCCCGGCCGATGTGCCGGCCCTGGTCGAGCTCGTCGAGTCCGCCTACCGGGGCGAGAGCAGCCGTGACGGCTGGACCACCGAGGCGGACCTCCTGGGCGGCCGGCGCACCGACGCCGAGGGCGTCACCACCGCGCTCACCCACCCGGACGGCATCGTGCTGCTCGCCGAGCGGGACGGCGAACTGCTCGCCTGCTGCCAGCTGGAGCACCGCGGCGAGCACGCCTACTTCGGCATGTTCTCCGTCCGCCCCGGCCGCCAGGGCGGCGGTCTCGGCCGGGCCGTGCTGGCCGAGGCCGAGCGCATCGCGGCCGAGGAGTGGGGCACGACCCGGCTGGAGATGAGCGTCATCGAGCAGCGCGCCGAGCTGATCGCCTGGTACGAGCGCCGGGGCTTCCACCGCACCGGCGTCTACTCGCCCTTCCCGTACGGCGACGAGCGCTTCGGCATCCCGCTCCGCCCCGACCTGCGCTTCGAGACCCTGGCCAAGACGCTGGACAGGACGCTGGACAAGGCGTCGGCCGGGGCGCCGGACGCCACGTCGGACGGTGTGCTGGACAACGCCTGACCCCTGCGGATGCCCGTGAGGGGGTACGGGACCGGGCGCTCCCCGTGGCGCACTTCGGGGGGTCCGACGTGGTGTCAGCCTGCCACGGGGGTGCGGCGGTTGCCCGGTCCTGACCATCATGTGAGATGTTCCGGATCTTGTTGACTTCGCGTCAATTACTTGACCTGCGATGATCCGGAAGCGTCATACCTCGTTCACGATTGGTCTAGGCCATTGTGAGAGGCTGGCGGCGAACGGACAGTTCTCCGTCACAGCCCAGGGGGGCCACTTCCGCATGCCCGTACTCCATGGCACCGCCATGCCGTCCGCCGAGGCCGGTCCGCTCCGCACGTTCGCGGGCGGACCGGGCCGACTGCCCGGTCCACCCGACGACCAGGAGCTCTACTGGTACTTCGGCCCGCAGCGCCGCTGGGTGCTGCTCTGCGCCACCCTCTCGTACGCCGGCGCCACCGCGACGCTCGGCCTGTTCGCGCTCAGCCGGCCGCTGCTGTGGCCGTTCCTGGCGCTGACCGTGCTCAACGCCGTCACCTGGCTGCTGTCGATCACCGACGGCCAGCGTGCCCGCCGCTTCACCCGCGACTCGCACGACCTGCTGGTCGGCGCCTGGCGGCCCGCCCGCCACCCCGGCGTCGACCTGCTGCTGCCGACCTGCGGCGAACCGCTCGCCGTCCTCGACAACGCCTACCGCCACGCCGCCGCCGTCCGCTGGCCCGGCGCGCTCACCGTCCTGGTGCTCGACGACGCCGCCCGCCCCGAGGTGCGCGAACTCGCCGAGTCGTACGGCTTCGAGTACCGCGCCCGGCCCGACCGGGGCCGCTTCAAGAAGGCCGGCAACCTCAACCACGGCCTCGCCGAGGGCACCGGCGACATCATCGCCGTCCTGGACGCCGACTTCTGCCCGCGCCCGGACTTCCTGCACCACCTGGTGCCCTACCTCGACAACCCCGAGGTCGGCATCGTGCAGAGCCCGCAGTGCTTCGACACCGACCCCGACATGTCCTGGCTGGAGCGGGCCGCCGGAGCCACCCAGGAGATCTTCTACCGCTGGATCCAGCCCTCCCGGGACGCCCAGGACGGCACCGTCTGCTGCGGCACCAACGCGCTCTACCGCCGCGCCGCCCTCGAACGGGTCGGCGGCTTCGCCGAGATCGACCACAGCGAGGACCTCTACACCGGCCTCTCGCTCGCCCGGGCCGGCTGGTCCACCCGCTACGTGCCCGCACTGGTCGCCAAGGGCCTGTCACCCACCGGCCTGCCGGCCTTCATCAGCCAGCAGTACCGCTGGTGCCTCGGCTCGCTGGCCCTGCTGGGCGACCCCGGCTTCCGGCGCGGCCCGCTGCCCCGCTCGGCCCGGCTCTGCTTCTGGAACGGCATCCTCGGCTACGTCACCAGCGCGGTGAACGTGTTCGCCATCCCGCTGCCGGCCCTGATCATGCTGTTCTTCCGGCCCACCGAGATCGAACCCTGGCAGGTCCTGCCCTTCCTGCCGCCCATCTGGGTCGCCCTGGTGCTGCTGCCCGCGATGTCCCGCACCCGCTGGCGCTTCGAGGTCACCCGGGTCCAACTCCTCGGCGGGCTCTGCCACATCGTCGCCATCGCGCACGCGCTGCGCCGGCGCAGCGCCGACTGGGTGCCCACCGGCGCGGTCTCCGGCCGCAGTTCGCTCGCGCGGACGGTCGGCCGGATCGGCGTGGGCTGGCTCACGCTCGTGCTGCTCGCCGGCGTCGCCGGCCTGGTCCGCGCGATCGCACTGTACGGCTGGCAGCCGTACTGGGCGCTCACCCTGCTGCTCTCGCTGAGCGCCTACACGATGATCCCGCTGATCCGTTCCCTGTGGCCGCTGGTGCGCGGCGGCGACGACGCCGCCGTGGCCGAGGTCGCCCCGCCTGCCCGGCGCACCTCCGACCTGCGCTTCGGTCACGCTGAAGCGGTCGCGGTGACCGCCGTCCTGCTGCTCTGCGGGCTGCTCGCCTCCGGGTGGGCCGATCCGATGTTCTTCTGACGTCGCGTCGGTTTCCGTGTAGTTCCGTAGTTCCGTAGTTCCGGCTTCGTGCAGTTCCCCTTTCACGCAGTTCCCCTCGCTCCACCCTTCCTTGCGCGTCGCCCCACCGGCGCGGACCCGCCGCCCGGCCGCCCCATCGGCCCGGCGGTCCCACCACCGCAGCCAGCCCTTGCAAGGAGCACCGCCGTGTCAACGGCCGTACCGCCGAACGCCCTCAGCGGCTCCGGCGCACCGGATCCCGTCCGCGGGTCCGCCACCACCGATTCCCCCGGCGTCATCACCGACTCCCCGGATCCCGCCGCCGAATCCCCCGGCTCATATGCCGATTCGGCCGACTCACATGCCGATTCGCCCGGCTCGGCCGCCGACAGCGCCCTGGTCGTGCTCGGCAGGCCCGTGAGCACCCCGGCGGTCGACCGCCCGTCCGCGAAGGCGCCCGCCACGACCGGGCGGCCGTCTGAACGGGCCGCCTTCCGCCCCGACATCGAAGGCCTGCGCGGCATCGCCGTGCTGGCCGTCCTCGCCTTCCACGCGTCCGTCCCCGGGTTCACCGGCGGCTACGTCGGCGTGGACGTCTTCTTCGTCATCTCCGGCTTCCTGATCACCGGCCTGCTGCTCGCCCGGCCCATCGGCCTGTGGGACTTCGCCGCCCGCCGGGCCCGCCGCATCCTGCCCGCCGCCGCCGTCGTCCTGGTCGCCACCGCGCTGGCCGGCGGCCTGCTGCTGGACCCGCTGCGCGGCACCGACCTCGCACGCGACCTGGTCGCCGCCGCCGGGCAGTTCGCCAACTGGCGGTTCGTCGGCCAGCAGACCGACTACCTCGCCGCCGAACGCGACCCCAGCCCGCTCCAGCACTTCTGGTCGCTGGGCGTGGAGAACCAGTTCTACCTGCTCTGGGGCGTCCTGCTGCTCGGCATCGCCCGGCTGCTCACCGGCCGCCGCCGCACCGCCGTCATCACGGTGGCCACCGTGGCCGTGGGCGTCGGCTCGCTGCTGCTCTGCCTGCGCTGGACGGCCACCTCCGCGCCGTTCGCCTACTTCTCCACCGCCAGCCGGCTGTGGGAGTTCGCCGTCGGCGCCTGCGCCGCCCTCGCCGGTACGGCACTCGCCCGCCGGTTCTCCCGGGCGGGGCAGCCGTCCGGTGAGCTGGTCCGGGTGGCCGGACAGGTGACCGGATCGGCCGGGTGGGTGAGCGGATCGCTCGGTTGGACGCTGCGGCTGCTCGGCTGGGCCGGCGCCGCGGCGGTCGCGTACGCCGTGTTCGCGTACGACCGCGACACCCCGTTCCCCGGCAGCGCCGCCCTGCTGCCCGTCCTCGGCACCGGCGCGCTGCTGCTGGCCGGCCCCGCCCACCGTGCGCTCGGCGCGACCGACGCGGGCCGACTGCTCGCCACCCGCCCGCTGCGGGCGGCCGGCCGCCTCTCGTACGCGTGGTACCTGTGGCACTGGCCGGTGCTGACCATCGCCCAGGCCCGGTACGGCGCGCTGCCGTGGCCCTCGCTGGTCGCGCTCACCGCCGCGAGCGCCGTACCGGCCTGGCTCACCCTGCGGCTGGTCGAGCAGCCGCTGCGGTACGGCAGCAGCCCGGCGCCGCGCCGGGGGCTCGCGGTCGGCGCGAGCGCCCTGGTCTTCCCGCTGATCGCCGGGCTGACCCTGGGCGGCGGCACCGTCCGGGCACTGGGCGACGCCGGGGCGCCGGTGATCGTGCCCGCCGGGGCCGTCGACGGCCCCGACCTGCTGGCCCCCGGCACCCGCGTGCTGGGCCTCACCCCCTCGCTGGCCCGGGCGCGCGAGGACTTCCCGCCCGGCCGGGGCTGCGAGATCCCGCTGCAGACCGACCGCAGCCCCCGGTGCCTCTTCGGCAACGAGCAGAGCCCCGACCGCATCGTGCTGATCGGCGACTCGCACGCCGGCCAGTGGATCTCCGGCGTGCTGGAGCTCGCCGAGCAGCGCGGCTGGGCGCTGGAGGTGCTGGTCAAGCCGGGCTGCCCGCTGGCCACCCTGACCGTGCGCAACAACGTCCTCGGCCGCACCTTCGAGGAGTGCGACCGCTGGCGCGAGAACACCTTCACCCGCCTGGCCACCGGCCCCCGTCCCCGGCTGATCGTGATGGCCGGGCTCAACCGCTACGGCGGCCAGGACGAGCGCGCCGAGGGCTGGACCAGGACCCTCGACCGGCTCACCGCGGTCGGCGCCCCGCTCGCCTACCTCGGGGACACACCGATGCCGGGCAAGGACATCCCGACCTGCCTCGCCGCCTCGGACGGCCGTTCGGACGCCTGCTTCTTCCCGCGCGAGACGGCCTTCGAACGCGATCCGCTGCTGGAGGGCGGGCTCGCCGAGCGCTACGGCGTCCGGGTGCTGAACCTCGGCCCGCTGCTCTGCCCCGGCACCGGCCCGGACTGCCCGGCCGTCCTCCAGGGCGTGGTCCTCTACCGGGACACCGGGCACATCACGGACACCCTGGCCCGGGTCCTCGCGCCGCGGCTCGACCGGGGGCTGATGGGGGCGGGGTGAGGTATCCGGCGCGGGGTGTGCGGGGTTCGGCCCCGGACTCCGCCGTGGAGGCCGCTCTGGAGTCGCTCCGGGGTTCGCTCCGGGCTCCGTTCCCGGTTCCGCTCCCGGCTCCGCTTCCGGGCTCCGCTCCCGGCTCCGCTTCCGGGCTCCGCTCCCGGCTCCGCTTCCGGGCTCCGCTCCCGGCTCCGCTCCCGGCTCCGCTTCGGTTCAGCCGTAGATGCTGTGGCAGAGCCTCGCCTGCTCGGAGCCGGCCGGCCAGCGTCCGAGGCGTTCCGCCTGGTCGCAGAGGGTGCCCGTGCCCGTCAGCGTGCCCGATCCGGCGCCGGGCACCCCCGCCCCCGGGTTCGGCGCCGGGGCCGGGCCGCCCTGGCCTGGCCGTCCCGCCGTCCCCGACCCGGATCCGCCGGAGGCCGCGCCGGCCGCCCGGGAGGGGGCGGGGCGTGCCGGCCGGACGGTCTTCGGGCGGGCGGTCGCGCCGCCTTCGGCGTCCGTGGCCGCTTCGGCCGCCGCTGGCGCCGCTTCCGTCGGGGTGTCCGCGGGCGCCGGGGTCGCCGGTGCCGGCGGGGCTTCCGCGGAGGCGGCCGGGGCGGGCGTCGTCCCGGGCGCCGCGGGATCGACCGACGCGGTCTCGGCCGACGGCGGTGGCACCGGCATCGGAGTCGGCGCGGTGGGCGAGGCCTCCGGCACCGCGATCAGTTCGCCGTACTCGTCCTCCCCACCCGTCCCGCAGGTCACCAGGATGGCGGCCAGCGACACCGCCAGCCCGCCGGCCGCCAGCCACCGGACCCTCCGGCGCCGCCGGACCCCGTTCGAGGGAGCCGTCGCGGGCGGGGGCGCGGCGATCGGCGGCAGGAACGGCGGTCGTCCGGTGCCCGGGGGAGGCGTCTGCTCCGGTCCCGGAACCTGCGGCGGTTGGGCCTGCTGCGGCACCCGTACGTGCTCCGGCCACTGCCACTGCCCGCTCATCGTTCCGCCCTCCGCCGTCCCCGAACCGTCGGCGTGTTCAACGAGTGCCCCGCCGCCGGGACATGACCCGAAGGAGGGACCGTCGCGTACGGGGTTGTCCGCTGCCTGCCACAGCCCGCGTGCGGACCCCGGCGGTCCGTCACATCCTGGGGACATGGCAACCGACAGCAGTCCCGACAGCGGCCCCGACACCCCCCTGGTGGACGTCGCCGAGTTCCGCACCGACAGCCGCTACCGGCTGGTCCACTTCGCGGGCCACGGCTGGGAGCCCCTGGCCCCGGAGGAGTTCGAACCCCGGATCCGCCAGCTCTTCCCCGACCTCGACCCCCACGACCCGGACCGCGTCCGTTGGGCCGACCGCCCCTGGGAGTGGCCCGCCTGGCACCCGGGCGAGGCCTGACCCGGTTCCCGTTGTGCCGGGTTTCCGTGGCGGCGCGGCACCGTGGCTCTGCGGCTCTGCGGCTCTGCGGCACTGTGGCGGGCGGGTTTCCGACTGCGGGCGTGCGCTCCGGGCGTGGGCTCCCGGCCGCGGGCGTGCGCTCCGGGGTCGGCACGCGGGTTCCGGGGATGTCGGTCGGGGTGTGTAGCGTACGGGTGTGCCGGAGGACGATGGATCCGCAGTGTCGGAGCGTGCGGAGCTGCTGCGTGCGCTGGACGAGTTGGACGCGGCGCTGGCCGGCGGTCCCGAACGCGGTCCCGGCGCCCGCCGCCGGTTCGAACCCCTGGTGACGCGACTGCGGACACCGGCGGCCGCTTTCCTCCGACCCGAACTGGAGCGTCGACTCGCCGACCACGTCGAGGCGGCCGACCCGTTCGCCCGGGACCGGATCGCCCATGCCCTGGCGGGCGCCTGCGGTGAGGCCGCCCTGCCCGCCCTGCTGCGCGCGAGCGTGGACGCCCGCAACGAGGACGGCGACACCCTGGAGTCCGATCTCCTCGAACTGTTCGACGCCTGGCCCGAGTCGGCACACCGGCTGCTGCTCGGTTGTGTGGCCTCGGAGGACCCCGGGACGAGGCAGCTCGGTCTGCACGGCCTGAGCCTCACCGATTTCGGAGGGGCCCGGTACTTCGATCTCGTCGCCGGCGCGGCCGCCGACCCGGCACCCCGCGTGCGCGCCGAGGTGATGAGCACCCTCGGCAGCATCTTCGGGGCCGGGGATCCCCCACGTGCCCGAGCCGTCCTGATCGCCGGCGCCGACGATCCCGCCCCGGTGGTGCGACGGGCCGCCGTGGGAGCCCTCGGTCACGAGCACGACCAGGAGGTCACCGCCCTGCTGGTGTCCCGCACCGAGGACGCCGACCACCGGGTCCGCTTCACGGCGGCCTGGGCACTGGCCCGCCGCCCCGGCCCGGTGGTACGCGCCGCGCTGGAACGGCTCACCACCGATGAGGACGCGGACGTCCGTGAGGCCGCCCGCACCGTCCTGGCGCTGGCGGCCACCGTGTGACCCTGCGTGACCGCTGCACCCGGCGCCTCGTCCTGAAGCGGTTCGTCCTGAAGCACCCCGTCCCGAAGCGGTTCGTCCTGAATCGGTTCGTTCTGAAGCGCCTCGGCCGTCGGTCGCTAGCCGACCAGGCGGCGGCGCCAGTTCAGGGGCGTGACGGTGACGGCCCGGCCGGGGTCGCCGTCCCATTCGGTCCGCAGGCCGGCCGCTTCGAGCGCGGCCACCACCTTGTGACCGACGGCCGCGGTGGTCCCGGAGGAGCCGTCGAAGCCGCCGAAAAGGAGCGTCAGCCCGTGACCGGCCGCGGCGGAGTCCGTGCACTGGGTGTGGAAGTAGACGAATCCGCGCGCGTCGGGCCCGCCTTCACCGCCGATCTCGGCCTGGCCACAGCTACGGCAGCAGGTGAAGTTCTCGCGGGCGGTGATACCGGCCGCCCGCAGGGCGGCGAACGCGCGGGTGAGCCGTTCGGGGTCGGTCTCACCCCGCCAGGTGGCCTGCTCGGCGACGCGCTCCAGCCACAACCGGTCGGCCAGTGCCTCCGCCTGCTCGGGCGAGACGGGCCGACGGTCCTCGGTCACCAGGTACTCCTCGGCGAGCTCGGCCAGTTCGGCGCGGGTGGCGTAGCCGCCGACCAGCACCTCGCGGACGCGCTCCTCCAACGCCTCGCGCTCCTCCTCGTCGAGGTCGAGCGGCGGCACCTCGTCGGCCGGCCCCATGTCCAGCGGCGACCAGGCCAGGCCGGCGTCCCAACCGGCCTCCTGGCGGGCCCAGCCGGTCATCGCCGCGATCACGCCCCCGGGCCCGTCCACCATCACCTGGAAATGCCGGTCGGCGGCACCGTCGCGGTGCTCCAGGGTGTAGTCGCCACCCGCCTCGTGCCAGACCTGGACGAAGACGTCGGGCAGGTCGGGTATCCGCTGGACGACCAGGAACCGGTCACCGTCGTGTCCGATCTGCCGCACCAGTCCGTCCAGTTCCCCGGCGGACACGCGAACGTGCCGGCCCCCGCCCTCTGTCCTCACCACGATCTCGAGCATGCGCAGACTCTGACACACCCCACTGACAACGGGAGGGACAGCGGATGTCCCCGGCGCCTTCGCCGGTCCGCCGACGGTTTGCCGCATGGTCGGCCCGCTTCCGGCCCGCTTCCGGCCCGCCTCCGGGCCGCTACCGGGCGGGGCCGGCCAGGGTGCTGATGGGCAGCGGAGGACACGGGTCCGGCGTCCGGGTGAGGCCCAGCAGGTCCTTCGGAGGTTCCTTTCCGTCCCGGACGGCCATGACGTACGCCTTCGCCTGCTGCGGCCCCAACAGCGGTGCCTCCCTACGGAGGTGGCGCATCGCGGCCATCGTCCCGTCGGACCGGAGGAGCGCCCGGGCGGCCGCGATCAGCGGATCGGGCGGTCGGACCCCCTTGATCTGCTGGAGGTAGAGGTCCGCCCAGTCGGGGCGGACGAACGTGGTGACCGGGATGTGGTGGATGCTCCCGTCCTGCCGGTCCACCAGATAGGGCCCGTGGCCCACCAGCATCGTCTCGAAGCCGCCGCCGCGGACGTACTCCACCGACTGCCAGGTGACCAGCCACCCGAGGGCGTGCTCCTGGACATCGAGGACGGCCACCTCGGGCCCCCGCGCCATCCACGGAGACTCCTGCCGCTGTCTCGACAGCAGGGCCTCGACCAGCTCCACGGCGCGTTCCTCGGTGACCACGTTCCCATCCTGCACCGGGGCGCAACCGGGTTTCGCCCCGGGCCGTACCGCCCGTATCGCCCGTATCGGGGACGGGGTGGAAGGGGGCGCGCCGCTGGGGGAGCCCCTCATCTCCGGCCGCGGGCGCGGGACCGGTAGCCCGAGACCTTGGCGAGGTTGCCGCAGCGGCCCATGGAGCACCAACAGCGGCGGCGTGCCTGCGAGTCGTCCAGGAAGAGCAGCGAACAGTCCGGGTTCTCGCACTCCTTGACCCGGCCCGGCAGCGGCCCGCTCACCAGCAGGACGGCGTCCCGCGCGACGGCGGACAGGGCGGCCGTCACGGGTTCCCCGGCGAGCCGGTGGAGAGCCGGTTCCCCTTCGGCGATGGCGAGTTGGGGTGCCAGGTCGGGTCCGGCGGCCCCGAGGCGCTGGTCCCGGCGGAACTGCCGGACCCGGTGCCCGGCCCCGTCCAGGTGGTGGTGCGGGTCGCGGCCGCAGGCGTCAACCGCGCCGACGCGTTGGTCCGCGCCGGGGTCTACCACCGGACGGGGCGCCCGCCGCTGATCCCGGGCATCGAGGCGGCCGGCACGGTGGCCGCGCTGGGCGAGGGAGTGACCGGCCTGAGCGTGGGGCAGCCGGTGATGGCGATGGGACCGGCCACGGGCTCCGGCTTCTCCGCCGAACTCGGCGTGACCGCGGCCGAACGGGTGACCCCGCTGCCCGACGGACTCGGACCGGTCGGGGCGGCGGCCCTGCCCTCGGCGTGGTTCACCGCCCGGTACTGCCTGCGCCGACCGGCCCGGGTCACGGAGGACGGGACCGTGGTGGTCCACGCCGTCGCGAGCGGGGTGGGCAGCGCGGCCGTCCAGATCGCCGCCGAGGCCGGTGCGCGGGTCATCGCCCTCGCTACGATCCGCGCCCCGATCCGCGGGAGCTCGCCGAGCGGGCGGCCGCGGGCGTCTTCCGGGTGCCGGTCGAGTCGGTTTTTCCATCGGAACGGGCCGCCGACGCCCATCGGCAGTTGGCACTCCGCAGTAATCGAGGCAAGATCGTATTGACCATCTGATCCGACTGCCCGTCAGGAGCGCGTCCCGTGCACACCCCGGCCAGCAGCACCACCACCGGTAGTGCCCGTACCAACGGCACCGCCGGCAGTACCGACGTCGCGGGTAGTACCGACGTCGGGGTCGGTGTCGACGCCGCGGGCGGTGCCGGCTGTACCGACACCGCGAGTGGTGACGGCTGTATCGACGTCGAGGGCGATGTCGGGAGTGTCGGTCCCGCAGCCGGTACCGCCGGCTACGGCGCCGAGGCGGACAGCCTCGCCGTCCAGTACGAGAGCGTGAGCTTCGCCGAGGTCCACCGGGACGTGCTCCACCTCTTCCCGGCCACCCCGAGCGCGGTGCTCGACATCGGCGCGGGCACCGGCCGGGACGCCGCCGCCCTCGCCGCCCGCGGACACCGGGTGGTCGCCGTCGAACCCACCCCCGAACTGCGGGCCCACGGCCGCCGGTTGCACCCCGACACCGCCATCACCTGGGTCGACGACGCCCTCCCCGAGCTGCCCGTGCTGCGCGGGGAGGGGCGCCGGTTCGACCTGGTGCTGCTGACCGCGGTGTGGATGCACCTCGACGCCGACGAGCGTTCGACCGCGATGGCCGTCATCACCGAACTGCTCGCGCCCGCCGGACGCCTCATCGTCACGCTGCGCCACGGCCCGGTCCCGTCCGGGCGCCGGATGTTCGACGTCCCGGTGGCGGAGACCGTCGAGCTCGGCCGGGCCCACGGCCTGCAGGTCCTGCACCTGGGCCGCCGCGCCGACCTGCACGGGCGGTCCGGCGTCAGCTGGAGCCTGATCGCGCTGGAGCGGTCGGCGGGCTGAGCCGACGGGCCGGCGGCCCGCTCGCCCGGCTGTCCCGGGTGCGGAGGCGGCTGCTCAGGGTGCGGAGACCGACCGCCGGAACTCCATGAGCTCCTCGGCCAGTCGGAGGGGATGGCTGATCTGCAGATGGTGTCCCGCGCCGGGGACGACGGCCACCGACAGCCCGGCGGGGATGTCGGCGGTGAGCGGATCCGACTCGCCCGCCACCACCCGGACCGGCACCGGGCAGCCCCGCAGCAGGCGGGTCAACTCGGCCCGCTCCGCCGGGTGCTGGGCGTCGCGAAGCCGGCGGGCGGTGCGCCGTGCGACGCCCGGCCGGCGCAGTTGGGCCCGCGCACCGGTCAGCGCGTAGTCGGCGTCGGCCTGGGCCTGGGCTTGTGTCTGGGCTTGTGTTTGGGCCTGGGTCTGGGTGTCGGCCAGAACGTCCGGATCCGCCGGTCGGCCGGGCGCCAGCAGGGTCCGTGCCAGCCGTTCCTCGCCGGCGTGGCGCAGGACGGGGGCGAGGAGGGCGGGCGTGCGCACCGGGCGGCCGGGGCGGGGCTGGAGGAAGTACGGCGAGACCAGCACCACGCCCGCCACCCGCTCGGGGTGCGCGGCCGCGTACCGCAGCACGGGCGCCGAACCGGCCGACTGCCCGACCAGCACCGGCCTGGAGTTCACGGGCGCGAGCAGTTCGGCCAGCCAGCGGTCGGGGATGGGGTCCGGGGTGGGCGCGTTCGGGGCTTTCCGGGTGGCCGGGGCGTTCTGCGTGGCCCGGTGCGTGGCCCGGTGCGCGGCTGGGTTCGCGGCCTGGTGCGGGATCGTCGTGGGGGAGGAGCGGCCGAGTCCCGGCAGGTCGGCGCGGAGCACGGCGGTGCTGCCGTGCTCGGCGAGGCGGCGGACGAGGCCCTCCCATGAGTCGGAGTCGACCGGGAGGCCGTGCAGCAGCACGTACTCCGGCTCCTCGCGCTCGCCGATGACGTACGTGCGACTGCCGGCGAGGTTCACGAAGCGACCGGGCGTGGGGCCGGCGCTGCTGGGGGTGCTGCTGCCGGTACTGTTGCTGCTGCCGGTACTGCCCGTGCTGCTGGTGCTGCCCGCGCTGCCCTGCGTACTTCCTCGCGTACTGTCGCCGGTCGCGCCGAACCGCTCGGCCACCAGCCGTTCGGCCCAGAGCCTCAACAGTGGTTCCACGGGGGGTTGGTGGAGGCCGGCGGCCTCTGCGAGGCGGTCGGCGGAGGCGGTGTCGTAGCGGTCCTCGGAGAGGAAGGTGAGCGTCTCCGGGTCGGCCCCGGTCAGCGCGCGCGGCAGTCGCCGTACGACGGCGGGCGGAACCGTCCGGCGCGGCGCCGGTACCCCGAGGTGCTCCGCCACCACGGCGATCAGCCGGGGGAGTTCGGGGGTCGCGGGGTCGAGGACGGTGTGCGCGTGCGCGGGCTCGTCGTCGAACTCCGGCACCGCTGCCAGGAATCGGGCCAGATGGTCGATGGCCACCACCGGCAGGAACGTCCGCGCCGACCCGGGTAGCGCGGGCAGCTTGCCGGTCCACAACTGCCTCACCAGATCGGCCAGTCCGATGTACTGCCCGGCCTCCCCGGTCACCGAGTGGCCGATCACGCTGCTCGGGTTCACCGTGGTGATCGGCACCCCGAGTTGCGCGGCGGTGGCCCGGACGGCGGCGTCGCCGAGCTGCTTCGACGCCTCGTACGCGCCCAGCCTCGTGTACAGCGCGTCCACCTCGGCGTCGGGCAGTGGGTACCGGGGGACGGCACCCTCCGGTCCGTCGCCGACCGCCACCCGGTAGCCGGACAGGTGGACGAGCCTGCGCAGCCGCGGTCGGCCGGCGGCCCAGCGGAGCGTGTGCAGGGCGCCTTCGGTGTTCGCCGCGTGCGCCTCGGCCCGCCCGAGGCCGAAGCGGTAGAGCGCGGCCACGTTGTACACGTCCCGGACCTCGGCGAGGCGCCGGTCGTCGGTGTCGGAGAGCCCGAGGCCGGGCCGCGTGATGTCGGCGTCCACGGTGATCAGTGCACCGTCGTCGACCCCGTGCTCCCGCAGCCAGTGGCGGAGCTCGCCGTCGCGACCGCCGGCCCGGCGGATCCCGGCGGCGACCGGTGTGCCCTGGTCGAGCAGCTCACGGATCAGCCAGCGTCCGATGAATCCGGTGGCGCCCAGGACGAAGGTGTGGGGTGGGGTGGGGGTGGAGGCTGGGGTGGTGCTCATGGGGCGGGTCTCCCTCGTTTTATGTAGACCGATCTGCATATTTTGTGGCGGTGCGTGGGCAGGGCAGGGGCTGAAAGGTAGACCGGTCTACATATTTTTCAGGCAGCCGTCGGACTGGGCGGCGAGGATAAGTAGACCGGTCTGCATATTTTTTGGCGCTGAGAAGGGTGCCCGGCGCCGATGTCCTGCGCCTGGGGCCACCCCGAGTGGGCGGGCCGGCGGAACCGTGGTGTTCTGCGGAGCCGGCCCCGCAGCACCGGGCGGGCGCCCTCGGCCGTACGCCGAACCGCGCTCGCCCGGTGCCGCCTCAGGCGGAGGTGAGCAGCAGCTGCACGGCGTGCGCCGCCTGCTCCAGCGGTACGTGGCTGCGCTGCACCCGGGCCAGCAGCAGCGCCCCCTGGATCTGGGCGAGCACGCGGCCGGAAGCCGCCTCGGCTGCCTCCGGGGAACGGCCCTCCGCCACCAGGCGGTCGGCGATGATGCGCTGCCAACTCCCGTACACCTCGGTGCAGACGCGGCGCAGCTCCTCGTTGCTGCCGGCCACCTCCAGGGCGACGGTCGCGATCGGGCAGCCCTTGGTGAAGCCGGACTCGTCCAGGCGGTCGGCGAACACGTTCATCAGCCGCCGGGCGATGATCGCGGTGCTGAGCCCTTCGCCGACCAGGGACTTGAGCAGGTCCTCGACCTCCTGGCCGGCCTGCGCCAGGGCGGCGGTGACCAGCTGGTCCTTGCCCGCCGGGAAGTGGAAGTACAACGAGCCCCGGGGCGCGCCACTCTCGGCGAGCACCTGGTTCAAACCGGTGCCGAAGTAGCCCTGTGCCTCGATCAGCGTGCGCGTGCCGGCGATCAGGCGGGCGCGCGTCTCCTCACCCTTGACTCCCATGACGGAAACAATAGACCGGCCTACATATTTTTGTCGACGCCGCCTGCCGGACCTCTCCCCGTCCCGGTGCGCCTCCATGACTCAAGACCTCATCAACCTGACTGCTTCGAAGGGGGATTGGCCCCGTCAGATGGGGCGGAGCGCGCACCTCGCTCATCCGGCACTCCGGCAGTGACCGCCCGCAGGAGTTCCGCGCCCACCTCCGCGCCGTCATCAATGCCGACATCCCCTACGGCGCACTCCTTGCGGGCCGGCTGTGCAAGTGGGCACCCTGACCGCCCACCAGGTCCTGATGGCTGGCAACGCTCTCGCCCTCGCCGCCGCCCCCGGGAGCAGGTCATACCCGCGCAGCCGAGCCGTCCTGGCCGCCTTCTTGCGCTCGGGGCGGACCGCCCTCGGCCACGTTCGGCGAGTGATCATCCTGTACGGGGGAGCACAGGGGCGCCGCATAATCGGATCATGGGAACGAGCATCCGGGGATCCGTGGAGTGTCGTGTCTGGCGTGCGGGCCTCGACATCGGGGAGACGGTGTGGCATCCGGCTGTCGAGCTGTCGATGCTCGGCATGACCAGGGACTACCCCGCCTTCGGTTGCCTCTTCGGTGTGCGGGACAACGGTGGGTACTGGCGGGGCCGGTCGCTGCCGGGCGCGGCCTGCCAGCCGATGTCTCGGATCTCGTCCGCGCCGACCACGTGGCCTGGGGCGAGGCGGTGTTCGGTGCCACCTGGCTCGGTTGGGACGAGGTCCTCGCCGTCGACTGGGACGAGCCTGCGATCCCGCGCGCGACCACCATCGCCCGCTACCGGCGGTTGCCGGACGGCGGACCGGAGCTGAGCCACCGCGACGACTGGAGCCGGGGGTTCGCCAGGGCGAGCGGCGTGAACACGCTGACCACCGACCCCAACCGCATCGGTGATCTGTGGGCCGAGGGCACCGAATGGGACGTCGGGACCGCGGTCTTCCGTGCCGAACGCGAGCGACGCCGCGATGCCGTTCCGTCCGACGGGCCCTGGGAGCCCGTCTGGACCGTCATGTGCGCGCTCGCCGGAGTCCACGGTGAGCGGAACGTCCGCCTGGTCGTGTGGTTCGAGGAGTAGGACCGCGGCGCGTGGCCAAGGGCTTGCAGAGGAAGGGGTGTTGCTTCACGGCGTCGGGCTCGTCGATGTGGCGGTCTCATCTCCGATCCGATCCGTGGCCGACTCGCCCTGAAGGCCGGGGGGTGGTCGACCTGTCCGCCGCGCCCGCCTCCTCCCGCCTGCCGGGGGTGCGTCTGGCAGGGGATGTGCCCCATGGAACCGTTGAGGGTGGTGGAGGCGCTGTGGGATCGGGTCCAGGCGCGGGATTGGTACGGTGCCGCCGAGTTGGTCGCGGAGGACACCGTCGTCGAGTGGCCGGTCAGCGGTGAACGCATCGTCGGCGGCAAGAGCTACCTTGCGGTGAACCATGAGTATCCGGAGGGCCGGGCGATCCGCGTGCTGCGGATCGTCGCCGACGACGCCGAGGCGGTCTCCGAGGTCGAGGTCCTGCACGAAGGCGTCGGGGTGTTCCGCGCGGCGTCGTTCTGGACCGGCCGTGACGGACGGATCGTCCGTGGGCGGGAGTACTGGGCGAGCCTCGGCGCCGACCCGCGCCCGGAGTGGCGGGAGCGAATCGGCGCGGGTCCGGCAACCCGCTTGCCGGCCGGTCGCCAGCCGGACCGCGAAACCGGCTCGCACCGGTAGTCGTCGCTTCCGGGGTCGTTAGGATCCTGCGATGACGATTACGTACATGTGGCGCGGCGACTTCGCCGATGGGGAGTTGGACGCACTGCATGCCGCAGGGTTCGGGTACCCGCCGGCCGGGGTGCCGTGGCGGGAACGGGTGGAGCGGCACAGCCTGGGGTGGGTGTGCGCCCGCGTGGACGGTGTCGCGGGTGAGGGCGGCGGGGAGCTGGTGGGCTTCGTCAACGTGGCCTGGGACGGCGGCGGCCACGCCTTCGTGCTGGACACCGTGGTGGACGCCGGCCGGCGGCGGGCCGGTGTCGGTGCGGAGCTGGTCGCGGCGGCCGCCCGCGGGGCCCGGGACGCCGGGTGCGAGTGGTTGCACGTGGACTTCGAGGAGCACCTGAGCCCCTTCTATCTCGACCGCTGCGGCTTTCGTCCCACGGCCGCCGGGCTGCTGCGCCTCTGACGCAGACACGCCCCCCGATCCCCCGGCCCCGCCCCACCCCACCCCGGCACGCGGCCGTGGCGGGCCGTTCACGTCGGCGACACGGTGCGGTCCACTCCCGGTCCGCCCCGCCTTCGACGCTGCCGGGAGTGGCATACCGAACGGACATCCGAGAGGACCCAGTGACTCGTCCGACTTATCTGACAGAGCATCAACATCCTTTCGTGGACCGTCCATTACGACATCGCATCGGTGTCGCCCGGGTGCCGTCGAGTGGCGGAACGCGAAGATCCGGCGCTGCTATCCTCGCCGCACATCCACGCCCGGACCGTTCGGCGGGCTGGGTGCGGTCAGGGGGTGGAGAGTGGCCGAGCCGGTGCTCGTGGTGGACTTCGGAACGTCCTCCTCGGCGGCTGCGGTGGTGCTCGACAGGGGCGAGCGCCTGGTGAAGGAACCGTCGAGCGGGCTGCTGTCCTGGCCTTCGGCGGTCTGTGCGGAGGGTGGCCGGCTGCTGGTCGGTTCGGCGGCCGAGCATCGTAAACGGGCCGAACCCTCGTGCTACCGATCCGAGTTCAAGCGTGACCTCGGTGAACGGGCACCCGTGGTGCTCGGCGACCGGCGGTACGCGGTGTCCGATCTGGTGGCCGCCGTACTGGCGGAGTTCCGCTCGCAGGCCCAGGCCATGATCGGGCGCGGTGTGGACCGTCTGGTGGTGACGGTTCCGGCCTCGTACGGCTCCGTGGACCCCAGGCGCGAGGCGATGCTGCTGGCGGGCGCGACGGCCGGGTTCGCCTCGGTCGAACTGCTGGCCGAGCCGGTGGCCGCCGCGCACGCCACCGTCGCGGGCGAGCAGTTCGCGCCGGGTGAGACGGTGCTGGTGTACGACTTCGGCGGTGGGACGTTCGACACGGCGCTGGTGCGGATCGGGGCGGAGGGTTCGCACACCGTGCTCGGGCACGCGGCGCTGGACGACTGCGGCGGCCGGGACATCGACGCCCTGCTGGCGGGCCGGATCCGTGAGCGCGGCCGCGACTGGCTGGAGCCGCTGCTCGGCGCCGGTGGCGCCGGAGCCCTGCGCGCGCAGCTGGAGCTCGGCGACTTCGTGCGCCGCATCAAGCACCAGCTCACCGAGTCGGTCCAGGTCGAGGACTACCTCACCCCGCTCGGCCCGGCCAGCCGGGTCGCCCGGGACGAACTCGACTCGCTCATCAGTCCGTTGCTCGACCGAACGGTGGCCTGCTGCCAGCAGCTGCTGGCCCGCTGCGGGGTGCGGATCAAGGACGTCGACTCGGTGCTTCTGGTCGGCGGGACGACCCGGATCCCCGCCGTACGGGCGCTGCTGGCAGAGCGGTTGCGGCGGCCGCTGCGGCTGGTGGAGGACCCGGACCTCGCGGTGGTGCACGGCGCCGCCGCCTGGGCCGCCCGCTCCGCCGACCGCCGGCTGAGCCCGATCGAACTGCCCCGTCAAACACGCCCGTTGGCCTGGGGCTTCCCCGCCGAGACGGCGGAGATCGCCAGCTGGTCCATGGTTCCCGGCACCGGCTACCCGGCCGGTGCGACGCTCGGCGCACTGCGATTGCCCGACGGCAGCCTGTGGGAGCTGGCCGCCGACCAACCGGGCACGGTGGTACGGCAACTGGCCGAACCGGGTGCCATGGTCGGCCCCGGCGAGTGGCTGCTCGCCATCGAACCGGTCGGTGCCCCGCCGCCGTTGCCCGGACAGCCCGGCGGGTACCCGGCCGGCTATCCGCCCGTGCCGCCACAGCCGACGGATCACCCGGCCTGGAACGGGCGAACCGGGACGGCGATGCTGGCGCTGCTGGGTGCCGGCGTGCTCGGCTACGGGTTGCTCGGGACCACCCAGGGGACGGACCTGGGGCACGGGGTCTTCATGCTCGGCACGTACGCGGCCGTCGTCGTCCTGGTGGCGTCGGTCGCGGGCGCCGTACGCGGCGCCGTGGGGGTCGTCTGGTCGGCCGTGGGCGCCGGGGTGTTCCTGGCACTGTCGATCACCGGCTGGATCGCGGACGCGTCGTACCTGAGCATGGGTGGATCGAGCGGACCCCCGCGCCGCGAGAGCCAGGAGGTCTACCAGCTGGAGCAGCTCGGTCTGCTGCTGGCCGGGACCGCCCTGATCGCTGTGGCGCTCTCGGTGCGCAGACGGCGCCGAGAGGAGGCGGCGGTCGACTGGTGGGGCTGGCTGGGGGGCCTGCTGGGCGCGACGCTGGCGGCCGGCGCCGAACAGTTCACGTCGGCCTCGTTGGCCTTGGAATCCATGTACGTCAGTGATTACGCCTTCCCGATCGTTCTGCTCGGCTGCCTGTTCGCCGCGGTGGGGGCGGTGCTCGCCGTGCGCGGATCGACCGGCGGCCCGACGGTGCTGATCGGTGCCGGGCTCGGGCTCGGGGTGACGGGGCTGGTGGTCGCCGCCGTCCGGGCCGGGGAGTTCCCGGGCAGTGAGTGGGCCATCGCCGTGGCCGGCACCCTCGCGGCGGCCCTCGGTATGGGCGGGATGGCGTTGGCGGCGGCCCGCGGGGGCCGGGTGTCCGGCCTTCCGGCGGCCAGCTGGTGTGCGCTGCTGTTCGCCGGGCTGGTCGTCGCGAACGGGGTGATGTGATGAACCTCGCGGCAGAATCCTCGCCATGGCTGGTCCGGGACCTCGGTACGGCGGTCCTGGTTCTCAGTGGCCTGCTGGTGCTCGCGGTGGTGTGTCTGCTCGGAGCGGTCCGGGGTTCGGGGCACTCCGCCGGAGCCCGGACCGGGCTGGCCCTGGTGGCCGCCGCCGCGCTCACGGGCGAGGTCCTACTGGTCCTGCACTGGGTGAACGGTGACTACCTGGCGGCCCTCGCCCGGATCCTTCCGTTCGTGCTCGCCGCCGCGGCTGTCGGCTGGGCGGTCCGGTTGGCCCGGCACGGTGCGGGGTGAGCGGCCGGGGCGGCGCGGTCGACGTTTATGCGCGGGCGACGGTGAACGGTGCGGCCACCATTCACCCCACCGTGAATGGTGGCCATGAGGTGAACCGGCGCGCATGCGTGAATGGTGACGGCCTCGGTGATGCTGCGGATTCGTCAACGCTCTCCAACCCGTGAACGCCTTCCAACCCGTGAACGCTTTCCAATCCGCGAACGCTCACCGGTCGGAGAATGCTCACCAACCGGTGAACGCCCCCCGACCCGTGAATGTCAGATCCGCAACGGAACGAGAAGGAGAGGGTGCGGAGTGACCGAACCCGTGCTCGTCGTCGACTTCGGTACCTCCTCGTCGGCGGCCGCGGTCGTGTTTGACGGGCGTGAGCGCCTGGTGAAGGAGCCGTCCAGCGGACTGCTGTCCTGGCCGTCGGCGGTGTCCGTGGCGGCGGACGGCCGGCTGCTGGTCGGCTCGGCGGCCGAGCGTCGCAAGCGTGCCGAGCCCGACGCGTACCGGGCCGAGTTCAAGCGCGACCTGGGGGAGCGGGCTCCCGTGGTGCTGGGCGGGCACGGCTTCAGCGCCGTGCGCCTGGTGGCCGCCGTCCTGGCGGAGTTCCGCTCGCAGGCGCAGACCGTGGTGGGCCGCGGGGTGGAGCGCCTCGTGGTCACGGTCCCGGCCTCGTACGGGCCGGTGGACCCGAGGCGCGAGGCGATGCTGGACGCCGGCCGCGAGGCGGGATTCCGCAGCGTCGAACTGCTGGCCGAACCGGTGGCGGCCGCCCACGCGACCCTGGCGGGCGAGCAGTTCGCGCCGGGTGAGACGGTGCTGGTGTACGACTTCGGCGGTGGAACGTTCGACACGGCGCTGGTACGGATCGGTGCGGGCGGTTCGCACACCGTGCTCGGGCACGCGGCGCTGGACGACTGCGGCGGCCGGGACATCGACGCCCTGCTGACCGGTGGGATCGCCTCCGACGGCCGGGAGTGGCTGCCGCCGCTGATGGCCGCCGGCGCGTCCCGTGCCAGGCTCGAACTCGGTGACTTCGTCCGGCGGATCAAGCACCAGCTGAGCGAATCCGCCGAGGTGGAGGACTACTTTACCCCCGTCACCCCGGCCAGCCGGGTGGAGCGCAGCCAGCTCGAAGCGGTGATCGCCCCGCTGCTGGACCGCACGGTGGCGTGCTGCCAGCGGCTGCTGTCCGACCACGGCGTACGGGTCAAGGACGTCGACTCGGTGCTGCTGGTCGGCGGGACGACGCGGATCCCCGCGGTGCGCGCGGTGCTGGCCGAGCGGTTGCGGCGGCCGCTGCGGCTGGTGGAGGACCCGGACCTCGCGGTGGTGCACGGTGCCGCCGCCTGGGCCGCCCGTTCCGCCGACCGCCGATTGCTGCCGGTCGCCACGGAGCCGGAGGCCGTCCCGCTCGCCTGGGAGCTTGCCGCACCCGCCGAACTCACCGAGTGGCACGTCCAGCCCGGCCACGACTACCGGGCCGGCGCCGCCCTCGGCACCCTGCGCACGCCCGAGGGCGCCCTGCTGGATCTGGCGACCACGGTGCCCGGCCGAGTGGTCCGCCAACTGCGCTCCCCCGGCGAGACGGTGAGCGCGGGGGAGTGGCTGGTCGCGGTACGGCAGGAGCGGGTGAGCGACGACGACGGCGGCTCCGCCGGGGCGTCCGATGAGGGCGTCCCGCACCGGGTCTCGCCGCTGCTCTGGGTGGCCGGCGCGGTGGGCCTGGTCGCGCTCGGCCTGGGCTTCTTCAACACCGCCACAATGCAGGACTGTGCCTGGCACTACAGCGACGGTGACTGCGGTGAGAACGCCAGTTACTGGGAGAAGATCTGGCGCACCGGCGCGCTGCTGCTCGTGGTGGTGGCGGCGATCGCGTTGGGCACGGTGGCATGGGTCCGGACCCGCAACGCCCCGCTGGGGCGCTTGCTCGTGCTCCCGCTGGTGGCGGGCGCCGCCGTCCTCGGGTACCTCTGGGCGATGGGGCTCGACCTCGACGGGCGCCACCACCTGACGGTCGGCCTCTGGCTGTTGGGTGGCGGCCTGCTGT
This sequence comes from Kitasatospora sp. NPDC004240, assembly GCF_053603215.1. Taxonomy (NCBI): domain Bacteria; kingdom Bacillati; phylum Actinomycetota; class Actinomycetes; order Kitasatosporales; family Streptomycetaceae; genus Kitasatospora; species Kitasatospora sp. NPDC004240. The sequence continues at coordinate 23,147 of NZ_JBSGFD010000078.1, forward strand.
GGTACTTCGGCCGGTCCACCCGCCGGAGCCGGGGCGGGAGCGGCCGGCCCGTGCGGACCGCCCGGCTCGGCTCCGGTTCGGCGGCCACCGGGGGAGCGCCCCGGACGAGCACCTCGGAGTGAGGGATGAAGGACAGAATGGACGACCCCACCGGCGGCGACCCGCTGCACCTGCCCGACCAGCACGACGTGGTCGAGGCGGTCACCGGCTTCGTGGAGGAGGCGGCGGTCTTCGTCGCCGACCTGGTCGAGAACGTGGCCGAGGCGCTCGGGTTCGCCGAGGACGAGCCGGAGACGTCGGGTGAGCACGACGCGCAGCAGACGTACGGCACCGACCCGTACGGCGCGACGGCACCGGCCGTCGGGCCCGGCGGGTACGGCGTCGGAGACGGTACGCAGCCGGTCACGGCGGCCGAGCCGTCCATCGAGGACCAGCTGACGGCCGCCTACGAGAACCCCGGGTTCATCGGCACCCCCGCCGGGGACACCGGCGCGGTGGCCCCGCCGGACCCGTTCACCCTGCCCGCGGACGTGACCGACCCCGCTCCCTCGCCCTTCGACGACCCGGTGATCGCCGAGGTGGCCACCTTCAACCCGGCGGCCGCCGACACCATGGCCTTCATCCAGGGCGTGCTGCACGCCGACCCGGACCAACTGAACGCCATGAACGCCCAGTTGCAGGGGATCGTCGCACAGGACGAGATCCACAACTCGGTCGCCCGGCACGAGGCCCGGCAGGCCGAGAGCGATGCCTACCACCAGGCCGTCCAGGACGCCGACCGGACCGTCACCGAGGCCGAGGGCGTCATCCGCCGCGACCCGACCTGAGCGGCCCCGGCGCCGAACGGCACCACCGAGCGTCGGCCCGCCCCGACCCCGACCCCGCACCAGCCCGCCCCGACGCCATACCGGCCCGTCCCGACCCCGCTCCCACCCGCCCGAGGACCTCATGACCTCCGACGCCGCCACCACGCCCGGGACCACCGGAGCCCCCGGCCCCACCCGCGGTCTCGACTCGCTGCGCGCCGACACCCTCACCCTGTACGGCGTGCTCGGCCCGATCGCCGTGCGCGGGGCCGCCCGCAACGGCGTGACTGCGGAACGGCTGGCGGCGGCCGAGCGCAGGCTGCGGTCGGGGACGCTGACGGTCGTGGTCTGCGGCGAGTTCAAGCGTGGCAAGTCCAGCCTGCTGAACGCGCTGCTGGAGGAGCCCGACCTGTTCCCCCGGGACACCTACTTCGCCACCAGCCTGGTCACCACGGCCTCCTACGCCCCCGTCGAGCGCGTCACGGTGACCCTGGACCCGCCGCCGGGGCAACCGGACTCCGGGCCGCAGCAGTTGGAGATCCCGAGGGAACGGATCGCCGAGTTCGCGACCGAGTCCGGGAACCCGGGCAACGCGAAGCGGGTCCGGCTGATCTCGATCGAGCTGCCCAACCCCCGGCTGGCCGCGGGTCTGGTCCTGGTCGACACCCCGGGGGTCGGCGCCGTCTACCAGGCGCACACCGCCGTCACGGCCGGATTCCTGCCGCAGGCCGACGCGCTGGTGTTCGTCGCCGACGTCACCCAGCCGCTCACCGAGAGCGAGCTGCGGTTCCTCACCCGGGCGGCCGGCGCCTCGCGGGCCCTGGACGGCACGGACGGGCTGCTGTTCGCGCTCACCAAGATCGACACAGTGGGCGACTACTCGGCGATCCACGCCAACACGCTCGCCAAGCTGGCCGCGGCGACGGGCCTGCCGCCGGGGGAGGTCCCGCTGGTCCCGGTGTCGGCCCGGGCCAAGCTCGACCACCTCGCCGACGGCGACCCCGAGGACCTGGAGATCAGCAACTTCGAGGAGTTCGAGCGGGTGCTCTGGTCGGCGCTGGCCCGTCGGCGGGCCTCGCTGATGATCGGCGGCTCGCTCGCCGAACTGGAGGCCTCCGCCCGTACCCTGCTCGAACCGGTGGACGCCGAACTGCAGTCGCTGCTGGACGAGACCCGCACCCGGCTGGCCGAGTTGCAGCGGGACACCGAGGCCCGCCAGCGCCGGATCACCGAGCTGGCATCCTCGGAGGCCCGATGGCGGCGCGAACTCGTCGATGCCGTCGCCGAGTTGGGTCGGACACTGAGCGCCAGGGCGCAGCAGGAGCTGGACGAGGTGTGGCACCGGTTCCGCACCGAGTACCTGTACGACGACGCGATGCTCGCCGATCCGGACCGCCTGGTCGGCCAACTGGCCGCCGACGCCGCGCTGGTGACCGGGACGGTCGGTGAGCTGGCCGCGCTGCGGGCCGCGGAGCTGCAGGCGGAGTTCGCCCGGCGCAACGGACTTGAGCTGGACGCCCGGCCGGCCGGAGCGTTGCCGGAGCCGCCGGTCCCGCCGCTGGCCGTGACCGGCCGGCTCGGCGAGGGCGAGCGGCAGGCGCCGGCCGCCGGCAAGCTGCGCGGCGCCTCGTTCGGCTCCGGCGTCGGCACCACGGCCGGCGGTCTCGCCGCCGGCGCGGTCGGTGCGATCATCGGCACCCTGGTGCTGCCCGGGGCCGGAACCGCCATCGGCGCCCAACTCGGCTCCTCCATCGGCTCGGTGGTGGGCGCCCTGTTCGGTGGCGTGGCCGGTTACCGCACGGCCGTGCGGGACCAGCAGTTCGCGGACCGGGCCGCCCGCCGGGCCAGCCTGCGTACCGAACTGGAGGCCATGCGGGCCGGGCAGTACAGCCACCTCTCCAACGCCGTGGGGGAGTTGACCCGGACGCTGGCGGCCGCCGTACGGGCCGAGCTGGAGAGCCGGATCGCCCGTGAACAGGCCGCCGCCCGCGACACCCTGGCGCGGCTGGAGAGCGCCCGCACCTCCACCCGCGACCAGGCCACCCGCCGGGCAGCCGAACTCGGCCTGGAGCGAAGGCCTTTGGTGGAGGTCAGAGCGGGGGTGGAACAGCTCGGCGCCCGGCTCGCCGCGCTGCTGTCGGAACCCCGGTGAGCCCGGCGAACCCGATGGGAGCGGCGGACGGCGCCGGCGGACGCTGGTGGCGGCGCGGCCCGGGCCGGAGACCGTCGGACGGGACACCGGCGACGGCTCCGGGCGCCGCGCCCCCGCCCGTACGGGGACCGGGACCGGGAGCCGGGATCGCACCCGTCCCCGTGGCCGTGCCGCCCGCCCCCGCGGGGCCGGCCCCGCCCCCGGAGCCGAGTGTGCGCGAGGCCACCGAACGGGCCATCGCCGAGGCCGCCGACCTGCTCGGCCCCCGCCACCGGGCCCCGGCCGCCCTCGGGCCGACACTCGACGCGCTGGACGGCTACCGCGAGCTCAGCGCCCGCCCGATGCGGGTCGCCCTCGTCGGACGGGTCAGCGCGGGCAAGTCCACCCTGGTCAACGCGCTGCTCGGGGCTCACCGGGTGGAGACCGGCGCCGAGGAACTGACCTTCAACGTCAGCCGCCTCACCCATGGCCCGCACGGCACCGTCACCGTCCACTACAAGGACGGCCGCCCCGCCAGCCGCCACGAGCCCGACGAACTGCGCGACCTCACCGTTCGCGCCCGCGAGGACTCCGCCCTGCACGAGCGGCTCTGCGCCATCGACCACCTGGTGCTCACCGACCCCAGCCCCTACCTGCGCTCCTTCGACCTGGTCGACACCCCCGGACTGGACTCCGTGTTCGGCACCGACTCCGCCAACACACTGCGCTTCCTCGGCCGCTCCGAGGACGACGTCCGCCAGGACTCGCTCAGCCACGCGGGCAGCGCCGACGCCCTCGTCCTGGTGTTCGCGCGCGGGCTGGCCCAGGGGGAGGAAGAACTGCTCGGCGACTTCACCGGCGCCGGCTTCGGCACCGGCGGCGCCCTGACCACCGTCGGCGCGCTCACCAAGACCGAGCTGTACTGGCCCGAGCACCCCGACCCGCTCGCCGCCGGACGCCGGGTCGCCGACCGGGTGATGACCGCCGCAGGCGGTACCCGGCTGATGTACGACCTGCGGCCGCTGTGCAGCCTGGTCGGCGCCGCCGCCGGACAGCTCACCGAGGAGGACTTCGCCGACCTGGCCGCCCTCGCCACCGTCGAACCCGCCCTGCTCGCCCGGCGCGTGGCCCGCGGCCCGTACTTCACCACCCGTCCCTACCCCGACCTGCCCGTTCCGGCGGAGCGCCGCGCCCGGCTGTTCGGCCTGCTCGCCGGTTACGGACTCACCCTCGCCGCCGGGCTGATCCGGGACGGCGTCGACCGGCTGCCGCTGCTCCGCTCCGAACTGGACGAGCGCAGCGGCCTGGCCGACTTCCGCCGGCTGCTCGCCGACCACTTCGGGGCCCGCGCCGACCTGATCAAACTGCGCCGCATCGTCGACCGCGCCCGTACGCTGCCGGACACCCTGACCGCCCTGGACGGAGGCGAGGCCGGCGCGGGTGCCGACGCCCGGGTCCGGGCCGCCGTGGACCGCGCGGTCGGCCGGTTCGTCGACCTGGAGGTGCAGCAGCACGCCTTCCGCGAGCTGACCGTCCTGCGGGACTGCTACGACGGGAGGCTCACCGGGCTCGGCCCGGCCGACCTGCGGGAGATCCAGCGGGTGAGCGGGGAGTACGGCGCGAGCCCGGCCGCCCGGCTGGCGCTCCCCGAGGGCACCGGCCCCGCCGAGCTGCGCCGGGTCGCCCTGGAACGCCTCGCCCGCTGGTCCACCATGACCACCGACCCGACCTTCGCCGGGCCCACCCGTCGCGCCTGCCAGGTCCTGCGCCGCAGCTACGAACGCCTCGCCGCCCAGCTCTGAGGGGAGGGCGCCCTTGCGGCACGCTGGCGCCTCCATCGTTCACGGTGGCGCCATGGTGAACGATCCTGACCGCGTGAACGTTGCCGCCACCGTGAATATTCATGGAATCAAGAACATTTTCTTGATCGTGAATGCTTGTGCAAACAGGAATGTCTGCTCAAAGGTGAACGATGGCCGAAACGTGAACGCTCGCGCCGCCAGCCGCCAGCCGCCAGCCGCCAGCCGCCAGCCGCCAGCCGCCAGCCGCCACCTGCCGCACCCTCACCATCCCCACCACCCCCGTCCGGCCCTCGAACGCCACCGCCCGCCCCCGCCCCGCGAGTCGTACGCTGCACGCGACCACGAGGGAAGAGGAGGCCCACCGCCCATGAGCACCGCCGACACCACCGTCCCGCTGCTGCGCACCCGGGACGTGGACGTGGTCCGTGACGGTCGTCACCTGCTGCGCGGCATCACCCTCGCCGTCCACCCGGGTGAGCACTGGGCGCTGCTCGGCCCCAACGGCGCCGGCAAATCGACCCTGCTCGCACTGCTCGGAGCGGTCTCCCACCCCACCCGGGGCGAGGTGGAGGTGCTCGGCCGCCGCCTCGGCCGGGTCGACATCCGCGAGCTGCGTGCCCACCTGGGCCACGTCAACCCGCGCCATCCGCTGCGCTCCCCGCTGACCGTCCGGGAGGTGGTGCTCACCGGTACGGGGAACACCATCGAGCCGGACCTGAACCGCAAGCCGTCCCCCGAGGAGCTCGACCGGGCGGAGCGGCTGATCGAGACGCTCGGCATGACCGCGATGGCCGGGTCCCCCTGGACCACCCTCTCCCAGGGGGAGCGCGGCCGGGCCCTGATCGCCCGTGCGCTGATGCCCAGTCCACGCCTGCTGCTGCTCGACGAGCCCGCCACCGGACTGGATCTGACGGCCCGGGAGCTGCTGCTGGACAGCCTCGACCTGCTGCGCCACCAGCATCCCGAGCTGGCCAGCGTACTGGTCACCCATCACCTGGAGGAGTTGCCGGAGACCACCACCCACGCGTTGCTGCTGCGCGGTGGCGAGTGCCTGGCGGCCGGGCCGGTCGACGAGGTGATGACCACCGAACTGGTGAGCGCGTGCTTCGGTCACCCGATCCGGATCAGCCGTCACGAGGGTCGCTGGACCGCCCGTGCCGCCACCCGCCGCACGCCCTCCGCCGCCTCCACCAGCACCCCCGCCGCCCCCACCGACACCCCCGCCGCGGTCACGAACACCCCCACCAACACCCCCGCCGCGGTCACGAACACCCCCACCGGCACGGTCGAGAACACCCCCACCGGAGCCCCCATCGACACCCCCGCCCCACCCTCACCCCACACCCCACAGGCCTGAAACAATCCACGGATTGTCCGAATACGACCCACCTGACGGCGCGTCGTTACCGGCGAAAGCGCCGGTCAGCGACCAGGGGGGGCGGTGTAGACGGGAAAATAAGTATTCCCTAAGGTATGCCTTAGCTAAGTGGGTGGGGGCGCCGGTAGCTCCGGTTCCGCTATCCACACTCAGCGCTGCCCTGATGCACCCTGCCCTTCGTTGGAGCCCCCATGCCCGCCCGTCGTTCCACCGCAGCCATGCTGCTCACCCTCGCCGTGGCGAGCGCCGCCCTGGCCGGCTGCTCGGAGAAGAAGGACGACAAGGCCTCCTCCGACGCCGTCCAGGTGAACGCCACCGACTCGGCCTGCGAGGTCTCGAAGACCACGTTCCCCTCCGGCACCGTGAACCTGGCCGTCCACAACAAGGGCTCCAAGACCACCGAGGTCTACGTCTACGCCGCCGGCGACAAGATCGTCACCGAGCGCGAGAACATCGGCCCGGGCACCAAGGTGACCATCACCGCGGAGATCAAGCCCGGCGCGTACGAGATCGCCTGCAAGCCCGGCATGGTCGGCGACGGCATCCGCCAGAAGATCACCGTCACCGGTGACGCCACCGCGGCCGCCTCCGCCGCCCCGGCCGACGCCCGCCTGGCCGCCGCCGTCACCGCGTACCGCAAGTACGTCCAGGAGCAGGCCGACGCGACCATCCCGGTGGTCGAGCAGTTCGCCGCCGCGATCAAGGCCGGCGAGCTGGAGAAGGCCAAGTCGCTGTTCGCCTCCTCCCGCGTGGGCTGGGAGCGCACCGAGCCGGTCGCCGAGAGCTTCGGCGACATCGACCCGAAGACCGACGTCCGCGAGGACGGCCTGGAGGCCGGCCAGGCCTGGACCGGCTGGCACCGCCTGGAGAAGGCCCTGTGGGCCGACGGCAAGATCGGCGACGAGGAGAAGCAGCTCGCCGACCAGCTGGTCGCCGACCTGAAGGAGTGGCAGAAGGTCGTCGGCACCGCCGAGATCACCCCGACCAGCATGGCCAACGGCGCCAAGGAGCTGCTGGACGAGGTCGCCACCGGCAAGGTCACCGGTGAGGAGGACCGCTACAGCCACACCGACCTGTCGGACTTCAACGGCAACGTCGAGGGCGCCAAGAAGGCGTACGAGCTGCTGAAGCCGGTCGCGGCCGAGAAGGACGCGGAGCTGGCCAAGACCCTGGACAGCGAGTTCGCCGCCCTGGAGACCCTGCTCGCCAAGTACAAGCAGGCCGACGGCAGCTTCACCTCCTACGACAAGGTCACCGAGGCCGAGCGCAAGACCTTCTCCGACGCGGTGAACGCGCTCGGCGAGCCGCTGTCCAAGCTGGCCGCCGCGGTCGCCCCGAAGTAGTCGCACCCCACCGTGCCGGGGGTGGCCCCGAGCGGGCCGCCCCCGGCACGGTGACGTCGTACGCAGGCACTCCCCGCACGACGTACGTACGCAGGCACCGCCCGCGCGTCGCACGTACGCAGGCACCGCCCGCGCGTCGCACGTACGCAGGCACCGCCCGCACGACGTACGTACGCAGGCACCGCCCGCGCGTCGCACGTACGCACCCCCCGCACCACGCCGGCCCGCGCCGGCACCACGCCAGCAACACAGAAGGGCCCGACGGAGATGGACGCCGAGAGAGAGCAGCAGAACGGGACGCCGTCCGAGGCCGCCGCCGCGGTCGCGGAGGGCGACAGCCGTACCCCGGCCCCGGTCAGCCGCCGCGCCGTGATCGGCTGGGCCGGCGCGGGCGTCGCGCTCGGCGCCGCCGCGGTGGGCTCGGTCGCCGCCGCCAACCGCCAGGACGAGGACGACCCGGTTCCGGCCGCCGCCAAGCCCGGCGCGGAGATCCCCTTCTACGGCGACCACCAGTCCGGCATCGCCACCCCGGTCCAGGACCGCCTGCACTTCGCGGCCTTCGACGTCTCCGCCTCGGCGACCCGCGAGTCGCTGGTGAAGATGCTGAAGGAGTGGACCAAGGCGGCCGCGGTGATGTCCGGTGGCCGTGAGATCGGCACCGGCGCGGCCAGCGGTCTGCCGGAGGCGCCGCCGGACGACACCGGTGAGGCCCTGGGCCTGCCGGCCTCCCGGCTCACCCTCACCATCGGCTTCGGCCCGAGCCTGTTCGAGAAGGACGGCGTGGACCGCTTCGGCCTCAAGGCCAAGCGCCCCGAGGCCCTGATCGACCTGCCGAAGTTCAAGGGCGACAACCTCGACCCGCAGCGCAGCGGCGGCGACATCTGCATCCAGGCGTGCGCCGACGACCCGCAGGTCGCCGTGCACGCGATCCGCAACCTGGCCCGTATCGGCATGGGTACGGTCAACATCCGCTGGTCGCAGCTCGGTTTCGGCAAGACCTCCTCGACCACCCCGGACGCGCAGACCCCGCGCAACCTGATGGGCTTCAAGGACGGCACCCACAACATCGCCGGTACCGACACCGCCGCGCTGGACAAGCACGTGTGGGCCGGCCCGGGCGACGGCCCGGAGTGGATGACCGGCGGTTCCTACCTGGTGGCCCGGCGCATCCGGATGCACATCGAGACCTGGGACCGCACCTCGCTCAAGGAGCAGGAGGACATCTTCGGCCGGACCAAGGGCGAGGGTGCCCCGTACGGCAAGGCCAAGGAGCACGACACCCCGGACCTGAACGCCATGCCGGAGGACGCGCACGTGCGGCTGGCCCACCCGGACAGCAACCAGGGCCTGATGATCCTGCGCCGCGGCTTCTCCTTCACCGACGGCACCGACGGCCTCGGACGCCTGGACGCGGGCCTGTTCTTCCTCGCCTACCAGCGCGACACCCGCAAGGCGTTCGTGCCGCTGCAGCAGAAGCTCGCCGCGCGGGACGTGCTCAACGAGTACATCCAGCACGTCGGTTCCGCCCACTTCGCCTGCCCGGCGGGTGTCCGCAAGCCCGGCGAGTGGTGGGGCCAGGCCCTCTTCGGCTGATCCGGCCACCCGCCCCGTACCACCTCACCACCCAGGAGCCAGCGTGTTCGCCAACTACCTGATCGGCCTCCGGGAGGGCCTGGAGGCCAGCCTGGTCGTCTGCATCCTGATCGCCTACCTGGTCAAGACCGGACGGCGGGACAAGCTGCCGCCGGTCTGGACGGGCATCGGCGTCGCGGTCGGGCTCAGCCTGACCTTCGGCGCGGTGCTGCAGTACGGCTCGACCCAGTTGACCTTCGAGCAGCAGGAGGCGCTCGGCGGTTCGCTGTCGATCATCGCGGTCGGGCTGGTCACCTGGATGGTGTTCTGGATGCGCCGCACCGCCCGGCACCTGAAGGCCGAGCTGCACGGCAAGCTGGACGCGGCGCTCGCCATGGGCACCGGCGCGCTGGTGGTCACCGCCTTCCTGGCGGTCGGCCGCGAGGGCCTGGAGACCGCGCTGTTCATCTGGACCGCCGTGCAGGCCACCGAGGACGGCTACAACCCGATCATCGGCGCCACCCTCGGGCTGCTCACCGCGGTGTTCCTCGGCTGGCTGTTCTACCGGGGCGCGCTGCGGATCAACCTGGCGAAGTTCTTCACCTGGACCGGCGCCATGCTGGTCGTCGTGGCGGCCGGCGTGCTCGCCTACGGGGTGCACGACCTCCAGGAGGCCGAGTACCTGCCGGGCCTGCACGACAAGGCGTTCAACGTCGCGGAGCAGGTCCCGGCGACCAGCTGGTACGGCACGCTGCTGAAGGGCGTGTTCAACTTCCAGCCGGACCCGACGAAGCTGCAGGTCTGGGTCTGGGCGCTGTACCTGGTGCCGACCCTGGCGCTCTTCCTCGGCGCGCAGAACCTCTTCAAGCGTGGCAAGGGCGGCCCGACCGCCACCGGCACCAAGGACGCCACCGGCACCAAGGACGCCAAGGGCGCCACCGGCGTCACCGCCTGAGCGGCCTCCCGTACGCCTCCGTGCGGCCGTACGCCTCACCGCCCCACCGGCGCACGCGCGCCGACCGCCCCGCCCGGCACCCGCCGGCGGGGCGGTTCGGCTTTCCGGGCCATCCCGCCGGCCGTTCGCGCCCGTTCGCGCCCGTACGCGGCCTCAGCGCCGCATGCTCGCCATCACCACCACGAAGGCGATGAAGGCGAGCAGCCAGAGCACCCAGGGCAGCGCCCGGTACTCCTGCTGGAGCCCGCTGGCGCCGTGCGACTCGGTGAGGTGCTGCTCGGCCCGGGCCCGGGCGAACATGACCGCGCGCCGTCGGTAGCCGCAGCTGTCGCACACCACGTGCCGCTCGTCCCCCGGGCCGTGCGTGATCCGCATCGCGTGCTGGTGCCCGTCCGAGCCCTCGGCCGTGATCCTGCTGGTCTCCATGGCCTACCCCCGTCCCTGTCCGTGCCGTTCGTCCCCGGTGCCGTCCGCCCCCGTGCCGATCCGGCCCCGCCTCACCCGGTCCCACCTCACCGGTCCCGCTGCCCACACCCGCTGCCCGCTGCCCGCCCGCCGTCCGCTGCCCGAGCGCCCGCCGTCCGGCCCCGTGCGATCCGGCCCACACCACCGGCCCACGTCACCCGGCCCCCGCGCCCCGCCGAGATCTCGGACCGTCAAGTGTGAGGCAGGTCACCCCAATCATCCAGCATCGGAGTGCAACTACGCGAACGCGCTGCTCGTGCTGACGGATGAACACCGGCGAAACCACCGCACACACCTCGGGGGAACCATCGTGAACGACCGTCGCAGGCCCGGACCCGCCACCGTCGGCGCCGCCCTACTCGCCGTCTCCCTGCTGGTCACCGGCGCGACGGGCTGCAGCGGCGGCAAGAGCAAGAAGGGCCGCGGTTCCTCCTCCAAGCACGACGGGCCCGACTCCAACGTCGGTTCCAACGGCGGCGCGACCTTCTCGCCGGGCACCACGAGCACGTCGTCGGCCTCCGCCGCCGCGAACGGCCGCTGCCGCGCCGCCGACCTCGGCGCCACCGTGCAGATCCAGCAGACGGGTTCGGCCATGGTGATCCTCACCAACAAGGGCCGTACGGACTGCACCGTGACCGGCTACCCGGGCCTGGGCGGCCGGCTGGCCGACAACCGTGACGCCAGGACCCCGGTCAAGCGTGAGCCCCACCCGGGCCCGCCCGCGCGCTTCACCCTCAAGCCGGGCACCTCCGGCTACGCGGGCCTCAAGTGGGCCTCCTGCGCCAAGTCGGACGCGTCCTGCGCGGTGCTGACGACCGTCCAGCTGACCCCGCCGGACGAGACCTCCCCGCTGACCGCGCAGCTCCTCGGTACGGACGGCAAGCCGGTCGCGCAACTGCCGGTCTCGGCGGCCGGGTTCACCGCCGGATCGTTCCAGCCCTCCAACCAGGGCGTGCTGTTCCCGACGAGTTGATCAAAATTAGTACGTTGAACTGACCATCGGTCAAAAGTTAACCTTCAGGGTCTACTCGCGTAAACCCAGGAGGGGCCAAGCTGGTTGCCACCCGGGCGGTCGCTCCGCCCGGGGGCCTCAGCCTGCCCTCCCTCACCCTGGAGCCCCCGCATGTTCGCCATATCCTCGCTTCGCCGTGCCGTCGTGGCCGCCTCCGGCGCGCTGCTCATCGCCGCCACCACCCTGTTCGCCGGCGCCGGCAGCGCCCAGGCCGCCCTGCCGACCCCCGTCTCCGCGGCCACCGCCCGCGGCTACCTGGCCTCCCTCACGGTCACCGCCGAGTCGCACGACTCCACCTACGACCGCGCGCTCTTCCCGCACTGGATCACCATCTCCGGCACCTGCAACACCCGCGAGACCGTCCTCAAGCGCGACGGCAGCGGCGTGGTCACCGACTCCGCCTGTGCCTCCGTCAGCGGCACCTGGTTCTCGGTGTACGACAACGTCACCACCACCAGCGCCTCGACCTTCGACATCGACCACATGGTCCCGCTCGCCGAGGCCTGGCGCTCGGGCGCCTGGGCCTGGACGACCGACCAGCGCAAGGCCTTCGCCAACGACCTGACCCGCCCGCAGCTGATCGCCGTCTCGGCCTCCTCCAACCGCACCAAGGGCGACCAGGACCCGGCCCACTGGCTGCCGCAGACCTCCTACCGCTGCACCTACGCCCGCGCCTGGGTCCAGGTGAAGTACTACTACGGCCTGAGCGTCGACAGCGCCGAGAAGAGCGCGCTGAGCTCGATCCTCAACGGCTGCTGAGGAATCGTTCCTCCCCGTCGGCACACGGGCGGAACCCCGCACCGCCGGCACACGGCGGAGCCCCCCACCGCCCGTTGACGGCGGAACCCACATGCCGGAGCCCCCGGCCGGTACCCGTTCCGGCTGGGGGCTCCACCACGCGCGGTGGGCGGGAGCGCACCCGCTCCCGCCCACCGTCACCCGCTCAACTCCGTCGTCCCGACGTCACCCGCTCAGGTCCGACGTCGCGTCGTCACCCGCTCAGCTCTGTCGTCCCGACGTCACTTGCTCAGGTCCGTCCTCACGCGTCCGAACCTGCCGTCACTCGCTCTTGATCGCCGCCAGGATGTCCAGCCGGGCCGCCCGGCGGGCCGGCCAGAGCGCGGCCAGCAGGCCGATCAGCGCGGCGGCGACCAGGAAGAGCAGGATCTGCAGCGACGGCACCTCCGTGGTGAGGTTCTTGAACGCCTTGCGCAGGGTGTTGTTGCCGGCCCAGGCGACCAGGATGCCCAGGGCCACCCCGACGACGCCGCCGAACAGGGCGATCACCAGCGACTCCAGGCGGACCATCCGGCCGATGCCGCGGCGGTCCAGGCCGATCGCGCGCAGCATGCCGATCTCCCGGCGGCGCTCGAACACCGACATCGCCATGGTGTTGACCACGCCGAGCACCGCGATCACCACGGACATGCCCAGCAGGCCGTACATCATGTTCAGGACGGCGGTGACCATCTGGCGGTTCTCCGCCTTGATGTCCTTCTCGCCCTTGACCTCGATCAGCGGGTTGCCGCCGGTGGCGTCGCGCAGGGACTGCTTCAGCTTGCCGTCCGGGCCGTCGGTGCCCTTGACCAGCACCTTGTCCAGGCCGGTGCCGGGGGCGGCGTGCGGGCCGACCACGGCCTCGGGGGCGATCAGGCCGGACAGCGCGGTGCCGTTCTCGATGACCCCGCCGATGCCCAGCGAGCCCGCCTCGCCGTCCGGGTAGGTGACGGTGAGGGTGTCGCCCAGCTTGAGGCCGGTCCGCTCCGAGTAGCCGACGGTGATCAGCAGCTTGCCCTGCTTCAGCGCGTCCGCCGCGCCGTCCTTGAGCTTGAGGGTCGCCAGGCGGTCGATCGTGCCGGCGTCGACGGCGGTCAGCCAGTGGCCGTCGCCGCCCACCTCGCCGCCGTTGCCCTTCTTGCCGTCCCGGACCTCCACCGGCATGCCGCGCATCGCGCTGACGGCGGCCACGCCGGGCGCCCTGGCGATCTGGGTGGCGACCTCCGGCGACAGCATCGAGAAGTTGGCCATCGAGACCTGGTAGTCGGCCTTGAGGTCGCTGGCGGTGGCCTCGTCGGCGGCCTTGTTGACCGAGGCGCCGACCACGGTCAGCGCGGTGATCAGGGTGACGCCGATGGTCAGCGCCGAGGCGGTGGCGGCGGTGCGGCGCGGGTTGCGGACGGCGTTCTCCCCGGCCAGCTTGCCCGGCATGCCGTACAGCCGGCGCAGCACCGGTGAGAACAGCGCGATCAGCGGCCGCGACAGCAGCGGGGTCAGCACGAACACGCCGATCAGCAGCGCACCGGCGCCGAGGCCGACCAGCTTGACCTCCCGGGAGGAGGCACCGGCCAGCAGCGAGGCGGTGCCGGCGGCGGCGAACAGCGCGCCGATCGCGTTGCGCACCCGCAGGCTCTTCTGGGTGGCCGGCTGCTCGGCGCTGCTCATGGCCGAGACCGGGGCGATCCGCGAGGCGCGGCGGGCGGGCAGCCAGGCGGCGAGCACGGTCACCAGGACGCCGACGGCGAGCGTGGACAGCACGGTGGACGGGGCGATCATCAGCGGGCCGTCCGGCAGGTTGGCCTCCATCGGGCCGTTCAGCAGGGACTGCAGGCCGACGGCGATGCCGACGCCGGCGACCAGACCGGCCAGTGAGGCGGTCAGGCCGACCAGCAGGGCCTCGATCAGCACCGAGCGGGTGATCTGCTTGCGGCTGGCGCCGACGGCGCGCAGCAGGGCGAGCTCCTTGGTGCGCTGGGCGATCAGCATGGTGAAGGTGTTGGCGATGATGAAGACGCCGACGAACAGGGCGATGCCGGCGAAGACCAGCAGGGCGGTGCTCAGGCCCTTGGTGCCGAGCTCGATCATCCGGTCCTGCTCGGCGGCCAGTTCCCGGCCGGTCCGCGCCTCGATCGAGTCGTGCTTGGGCAGGGCCTTGCGGACGGCTTCGAGCAGCGCGGTGTCGTCGGCGCCGGGTGCGCCCTTGACGTCGATCTCGCTGAACCGGCCGGCGCTCAGGTAGATCCGCTGGGCGGTGGCGGTGTCGAAGGCGGCGAGCGAGCCGCCGGCCGTCACCCGCGGGTCGTTGCTCCTCAGGGTGCCGCTCAGGCGCAGCTCCATCACGGGGCCGTTGACGGCCACCCGGACGATGTCGCCGACGTGGTAGCCGCCCTTCTCGGCGGTCCGCGCGTCGAGGGCGATCTCCTGGGCGTTCTGCGGGCCGCGGCCCTCGACCAGCGGGTAGCGCGGGTCCTTGCCGTCGGCGCCGGGCACGTAGTTGGTGCCGCTGGTGGAGAAGCCGTCGCCGATCAGCGCGCCCTTGCGGTCGGCGATGCCGGCGAAGCCGCTGACCACGCCGCGGGCCTCGGCGGTGCCGGGGAGCGCGGCTATCGCGGCGCGCGCCTCCTCGGTGAGGCCGGGGCCGGCGGAGGCCTTGCCCTCGCGGGCCCAGCCGTTGCTGACGGCCTCGCGGTCGCTGACCGAGACGGTGATGTCGGTGTAGCTCTTGGCGCTCTGGGACCTCAGGGCGCTGCCGAGGGTGTCGGTGAAGACGAGCGTGCCGGCCACGAAGGCGGTGCCGAGCATGACGGCGAGCGTCGTCATCAGCAGTCGGGCCTTGTGGGCCAGCACGTTGCGCAGTGCGGTGCGGTACATGGGGGAGTGTCAGTCCTGGTGGCTCGTGGTGAGGGTGGCTGCGGTACGGGGCGTCGCCCGTACACGGGCCGGTGCGTCGCGGTGCGTGAGCCGGCGGGTCAGCTGGTGCGGCCCTTGGCGTCGAAGCGGCGCATGCGGTCCAGGACGGTGTCGGCGGTGGGGTGGGTGAGTTCGTCGACGATGCGGCCGTCGG
>NZ_JBSGFD010000079.1:0-37700 GCF_053603215.1 Kitasatospora sp. NPDC004240
GCGCCGGGCGGGCGCGGCCGCCCGTACCGTCGCCGCTGGTCCTGCCGTCGCCCGCCCGCCGGGCCGCCGGGGTCGCGCTCGGGGCGGCGACGGCGGCCGGGGTGGTGCACCGGGTGCGCCCGCTGCGGCGGCACCTGGTGCCGGAGGTGTGCTTCGGGGCCGGTGCCGGCCTCGCGCTGGGGGCCGTCGGGTACGCCGCCGCGGTCCGGCTCTGGGGCGGCGTCCGGCGGGGCGGGCGCGGCGGTTCCTGTCGTCGGCCGTGATGCCGGCGCCGACCGGTTCCTGCCGCCGGCAGAGATCTGATCGCTGACAGGATTCCGGTCAGCGACAGGATGACTGCCGACGACAGCGTGCCTGCCGGCGGCAGGATCCGGCCGCGCCCGCCCGGCGAGGGCGGGGTCAGGCCCGGCGCAGCTCCGCGTAGCGGCGCAGGAACAGCGCCTCGGTCAGCGCCATCCGTTCCAGCTCGACCGGGTCGACGCTCTCGTTGACCGCGTGGATCTGGGTGGTGGGCTCCTCCACGCCGATCAGCACGATCTCGGCCTGCGGGTACAACGTCCGCAGCGTGTTGCAGAGCGGGATCGAGCCGCCCTCGCCGGAGGCGACCATCGGGATGCCGAAGGCCTCCAGCATGGCCTCGCCCATCGCCTCGTACGCCGGGCCGGTGGTGTCGGCGCTGAACGCCTCGCCGCCGCTGAGCCGCTCGACCCGCACGTGGGCGCCGAACGGCACCCGCGCCTCCAGGTGGGCGACCAGCGCGTCCTGGGCCTTCGCGGTGGCGGTGCCCGGCGGCACCCGCAGGCTGACCAGGGCCTTGGCGGAGGCCTGGACCGAGGAGGTGGCGCCGATCACCGGCGGGGCGTCGATGCCGAGGACGGTGACGGACGGGCGGGCCCAGAGCCGGTCGGCGACGGTGCCGGTGCCGGTCAGGGCGACGCCGTCGAGCACCTTGGCGTCGGCCCGGAACTGCTCCTCCGGGTACTGCACGCCGCTCCAGGTCTGGTCGGCGGTCAGTCCGGCCACCGCGACGTCGCCGTGCTCGTCGTGCAGCGAGGCGAGGACCCTCACCAGGGCCTGGAGGGCGTCCGGGGCGGCGCCGCCGAAGGCGCCGGAATGCAGGTTGCCGGCCAGCGTGGTGATGGTCACCTCGACCACCGTCATGCCGCGCAGCGAGGCGGTGACGGTGGGCAGGCCCGGGGCGAAGTTGCCGGTGTCGCCGATGACGATGGCGTCGGCGGTGAGCAGTTCGGGGTGCGCCTCGGCGTAGCGCTCCAGGCCGCCGGTGCCCTGCTCCTCCGAACCCTCCACGATGATCTTCAGCCCGACGGGGTACTCGTCCCCGTGCACCCGGCGCAGTGCCCGCAGGGCCGTCAGGTGCATCAGGATGTTGCCCTTGCAGTCCGCGGCGCCGCGCCCGTACCAGCGGCCGTCACGCTCGGTCAGTTCGAAGGCGGGGCTGTGCCAGCCTTCCTCGTCCAGCGGCGGCTGCACGTCGTAGTGCGAGTAGAGCAGGACGGTCGGCGCGCCCTCGGGGCCGGGCAGCTCGGCGTAGACGGAGCGGGTGCCGTCCGGGGTGTCCAGCAGCCGCACACCGGTCAGGCCCTCGGCGGCGAAGGCGTCGGCGACCCACTGGGCCGCCTTGTGGCACTCCTCGACCGGGAACTGCCGGGGGTCGGCGACGGAGGGGAAGGCGACCAGCTCGGCGAGGTCGGTGCGGGCGCGGTCCATCAGGGACCGGACGGCCTCGGCGAGGGGCTGCTGCGGCATCAGGCTTCTCCGTGGGGTGGTTCGGCCGAGGGGATGATTCGGCCGAACGGGAGGACAGGGGTATCGCCGATCATAGGTCGGGGGGCCGCGCACCGCCGGTGAGCGGGGGATTCGGTCGGCAGTTCGGGTCGGTCCGGCGGCACAAGGGCGGTGCGGACGCATAGGATTGCTCGACGTGACTGACTCCGGTAGCCCCGATTCCCGCAGGCCGATCGAATCCAGTAGGCCGCTCGACGGCGAAGCACCCGACCCGGCGGTGTCGGACCCGGCAGGGCCGCCCGCACCGCACGACGGTGTCTGGGACGTCGTCGTGGTCGGCGCCGGGCCCGCCGGGTCCTCGGCCGCGTACGCCGCCGCCGCGCAGGGCCGGCGCGTCCTGCTCCTCGACAAGGCCGAGCACCCCCGCTACAAGACCTGCGGCGGCGGCATCATCGGCCCCTCCAGGGACAGCCTGCCGCCGGACTTCCGGCTGCCGCTGCAGGACCGCGTACACGCCGTCACCTTCGCCTACCAGGGCCGCTTCACCCGCACCCGACGCTCCAAGCGGATGCTCTTCGGCCTGGTCAACCGGGACGAGTTCGACCTGCGCCTGGTGCAGGCGGCCAAGCAGGCCGGCGCGGTGCTGGTCACCGGCGTGACCGTCACCGGTGTCGAGCAGCACGGCGACGAGCACCGGACGGCCACCGTGACCGCCGCCGACGGGCGGACCTTCGAGGCCCGCGCGGTGGTCGGCGCGGACGGCAGCGCCAGCCGGATCGGCCGGCACGTCGGGGTCACCTTCGACCAGATCGACCTGGGTCTGGAGGCGGAGATCCCGGTGCCGGCCCCGGTCGCCGCCGCCTGGGCGGGCCGGATCCACCTCGACTGGGGTCCGCTGCCCGGCAGTTACGGCTGGGTGTTCCCCAAGACCGAGTCCAGCAGCCTGACCGTCGGGGTCATCTCCGCGCGCGGCGACGGCGAGCGGACCAAGCAGTACCTCGCCGACTACATCCGGCAGTTGGGTTTGTCCGGCTTCCCGCCCAGCGTGGAGTCCGGTCACCTGACCCGCTGCCGGGCCGAGGACTCGCCGCTCTCGCGCGGCCGGGTGCTGGTCGCCGGGGACGCCGCCGGCCTGCTGGAGCCGTGGACCCGCGAGGGCATCTCGTACGCGCTGCGCTCGGGCCGGCTGGCCGGCGAGTGGGCGGTCAAGGTGGCCGAGGCGGGCACCGCGGCCGAGGTGCGCCGTGAGGCGGTCGACTACGCCTTCGCCATCAAGGCCGGTCTGGGCGTGGAGATGCGGGCCGGCAAGCAGATGCTGGCCGCCTTCGAGCGCCGCCCGCACCTGTTCCACGCCGCCGTCTGCCTGATCGATCCGGCCTGGCGGGCCTTCGCCCGCACCACCCAGGGGCACACGACCTTCGCGCAGGTGCTGCGCCAGTACCGCGCGGCCCGCCGCCTGGCGGCCGTCGCCTCGCGCTAGCCGGCGGCCGTGACCGGACCGGGCGTGTGACGAGCACAGGCCCGTGCCGGCGCGGGGCCGATGGCCGGTGGTGTCCGCGGTCCCGCTCGGCCGGTCGCGGTCGTCCGTCTCCGAGGTGACGGATGATCGATTCGCCGCGGCCGCGCGGATCGGGCCCTGTGGCCCCCTCGGGTCGAGGGGGCCACAGGGCCCGTGTGATCCGGCGGTGTCGCCGGTCATCGGACGGCGCCGGTGCCGGGTTACTTCAGTCCGGTGTCCAGGGCGGTCATCAGGGTGCCGGTCGGGGTGTCGCCGGTCATCTCCCAGATCATGGCGCCGAGGAGGTTCTTGGACTTGAGGTAGGCGGTCTTCTGGGCGATGGACCAGGGGTCGTCGAAGGTCCACCACTGGCCGCCCGCGCCGGTGTAGCCGTAGGTGGCGATGGACTGGGTGTCGTGGCGGATGGTCAGGTTGGGGAAGGTGGTCAGGAGGTTGTGGTACCCGCGGGTGCCGGCCTCCTCGGCGAACTGGCCGGGGGCCGCTCCCGTGGCCGACTGCCATTCGCCGGCCGCGCCGCCGTCGGCCACGCCCTGCCAGCCGCGGCCGTAGAACGGGAAGCCGATGGTGAGCTTGCGCGGGTTGACGCCGGCGTCCAGGTAGGTCTTCACGGCGGCGTCGGTGCTGAAGTGGAAGTTGTACGGGTCCTGGGTGTCCGCGTACAGGTTGGCCTGGTGGCCGGTGCGGTTGGGCTCCCAGGAGTTGTCGCTGCCGGCGCCGTGGAAGTCGTACCCCTGGACGTTGGCGACGTCCAGGTAGTTGAAGATCTTCGAGAGGTCCCAGCCCTGGTTGATCTTCACCGGGTCGGCGGGTGTGAAGGCGGTCAACAGCTTGTGGGAGCCGCCGAGTTCGTCCAGCTGCTTGCGGAACTCGGCGAGCAGCAGGGTGTTGTTGTCCTTGTCGGCGGTGCTCCAGTGGTTGCCGGCGTGGCCGTCCGGGGAGCCGGGCCACTCCCAGTCGAGGTCGATGCCGTCGAAGATCCCGGCGGCGACGCCGTCCCCGCCCGCGCCGTTGTAGACCGGCAGGTTGCCCCGGAGGTAGATGTCGAGGCAGGACTTGACGAACTTCTTGCGGGAGGCGTCGGTGGCGGCCACGTCCGAGAAGTACTTGGAGTAGGTCCAGCCGCCGAGCGAGATGACGATCTTCAGGTTCGGGTACTTGGCCTTGAGCTTCTTCAGCTGGTTGAAGTTGCCGCGCAGCTTCGCCCAGCCGTCGTCGGCCACGCCGTCCACCGACTGCGCGGCGCTCATCGGCCGGGCGTAGTCGGCGTCGGCGTCGCCCGCGCCGGTGCCCTGGTCGGGGTCCTGCGGGTTGGACGTGGTGCCCTTGGTGACGCCCTGCAGGCAGGTCAGGTTGACCGGGTCGATGTTGGCGAAGGCGTAGTTGATGACGTCGAGCTTGGCGGCGCTGCCCGAGGTGTCGAGGTTCTTCACGAAGTACTGCCGGCCGTAGATGCCCCACTGGGTGAAGTAGCCGACCCGGGCGTACTTCCCGGCCCCGACCAGGTCGGCGGTGGTGGCGGTGAGCGGCGTGCTGGGCGGGGACGCGTTGTCGGCGGCGTCACGGGCCCGGACCGTGAAGGTGTAGGTGGTCGCGGGGGAGAGGCTCCCGACGGTGACGGCCGGCGTCGTACCGCCGACCGTGCGGACCAGGGTGGTGCCCTGGTAGACGTCGTAGGCGGCGACCCGCTGGTTGTCGGTGGCGGCGTTCCAGGCGAGCGACACCTCGGAGGCGGTCACCGCCGTGGTGCGCAGGTTCGTCGGCGCGGTGGGCGGGGTGGGGTCGGTCGCCGGGTCCACGGTGCTCGCCGTGACGGGCGCGCTCGCCGGGCCGGTGTTGCCCCGGGTGTCCTTGGCCCGCACGGTCAGCGTGTACGAGGTGGCCGGGGTGAGCCCGGTGACCAGGACCTCGGTGCTCGCCGCGGTGGCCAGCACGGTGGCGCCGTTCAGCACCTCGTAGGAGGCCACCGGGAAGTCGCCGGCGCTCGCGGCCGGCCAGCGCAGGGTCAGGCTGTGGGCGGTCGCGTCGGTCACCGCCGGGGTGCCGGGTGCGGACGGCAGGACGTCCGAACTCCCGTCGCACTTGTCGCCGTTGACCCGGCAGCCGGTGGGGGCGGCGATCGGGCCGGTGGCGACGAACCAGAAGCTGTACGGCTCGGTGGAGCCGTTGGCCGGCACGTTGGCGTTGTAGAAGGCGTTCTTGGCGGTGACGTGGCGGCCGGTGACGGTCGTCTCGCCGTTGTAGCTGCCGGTGATGTTGACCCCGGCCGGCAGGTCGAACTCCAGCGTCCAGCCGCTCACGGCCGTGGCGTTGGGGTTGCGGACGATGTACGTGCCCTTCCACCAGGAGCCGTTGTCGGCGGTGGTGAAGGAGGCGGTGAGCTTGCCGGCGGCGTTCGCGGGGGTGGCCAGCGCGGTGAGCGCGGCCAGCGGCAGGAGCAGGGCGGTGAGCAGCGTCAGCAGTCGGCTGCGCGCTCGCGGGCGATGGGCCCGGGGGCGGGGTGACATGGTTCTCCCTGTGGCTGTGGGGGTGGAACAGGGTGACGTAGAACCTTGCGCTGGACGGTCGGGCTTGCGCTGGACGGCCGGGTGGGACGCGCCGCGCACGGGCGCGGTGCGTGTCCGGACGGTGCCTGCGGTCGTGGGGGACCTTGGCATGGGCACTGTAGGAGGACTGGACCAATGCGTCAACAGGTCTGTACCAATGGCGAGTTGGCGGTCGCGGGGTGCTGCCGGTCACGAACGCCGGCGGCGGCCGGTCACGAACGCCGGGGACCGCCGGTCAGCTCGTCGCCGAGCGGGCTGCGGGTGTACAGCACCGAACGGCCGTGCCGCGCCCTGGTCACCAGGCCGGTCCCGTGCAGCACCGCCAGGTGTTGGCTGACCGCCCCCGGGGTCACCCCCAGCCGGTACGCGAGCTCGGTGGTCGTGGCCGGCTCGGCCAGCAGTGCCAGCAGCCGGGCCTTGGGGGCACCGAGCAGCAGCTCCAGCGCCTTCGGGGTGACCGGCCGGACCGGCCGGCCGGTGATGCCGCCCCGGCCGCGGGCCGGGTAGCCGATCTGCGGCGGACGGTCGTTGCCGATCATCGTGACCGCGCCGCGGGCGAAGAAGGTCGGCGTCAGGACGAGACCGCGGCCGTCGACCGTGACGTCCTCGTCCCAGGCCGTCCAGGGACGGCTGATCGACAGCACGCCGTCCGCCCAGTGCAGCCGGTGGTCGAGGTCCGCGAAGAGCGCCGCCGCGCCGTGCCGGGCGAGCACCCGCGCCCGGTACACCAGGTCCGCCTCCAGCACCGACCGGGCCTGCGGCCACCAGGTCGGGGCCAGGCACACCTGCCAGTACTCCTCCAGCGCGTCGGCGATCCGGGCCAGCAGCCGGGCCGGATCGGCGCGGAGCGCGGCCTCCAGCGGAGCCGGCAACGGCTGGCCGTGCGGCAGGAAGGTGCGCTCCAGTTCGGGGCGCAGTTCCTCGGGCGGCAGTGCCCGGACGAGCGCCAGCTCCGCGCGGACGTCCGGCGCCGGGCAGGTCGGCCGGGGTGTCAGGAAGTCCGGTACCCAGCGGTTGGCGGCGACGAGCGAGCGCAGCAGTGAGGTGTCCAGCCGCTCGAAGACCGGACGCAGCCGCTCGAAGGCGGGGGCCGGGAGCGCGTAGAAGCCGGGGTGCGTCCACATCCGCAGGCTGAGCGAGGCCTCCTGCAGCGGCGAGATGGCGAACGAGGTCGCGGCGAGGTCCGGCAGGTCGAGGACGAAGCGGTGCACCCGTGCGGCCACCTTCCAGGAGGTTTCAGGCAGAGCCTAAATCAGTACAGCGCAGGCCTGGTTCGCGGTGGGATCGTCGCCATGACCTCCTCACCGACGGATGCCTCCTCGATGGATCCCTCCCCAGCCACACCGGCCGCAGCCACGGTCACGACGCCGGCCACGGCCAGGTCCGCGGCGCAGGCTGCGGCGCCGGTCTCGGCGTCTTCGTCGCCGGCGGCCGGTGCGCCCGGCCCGGGTGCCGTGGGCGGGCCCGCCGCCCGCTTCCTGGACCCGGATCCGGTGGTGCGCCGGCTCGCCGGGATCACTCTGGTCAACACCGTCGGCAACGGGCTGATGCTCGCGGTGTCGGTGCTGTTCTTCACCCGGAGCCTGGGCATGAGCGCCGCCCAGTTGGGCCTCGGGCTCACCGCGGCAGGGCTGTGCGGTGTCCTGGCGAGCGTCCCGGCCGGACGGGCCGCCGACCGGTGGGGAGCCAAACCGGTCCTGGTGACGCTGGTGGCCGCGGACGCGGTGGGGAGCGCCGGCTACGTCCTGGTGCACAGCTACCCGGCGTTCGTCGCACTGGCCTGTCTGGTGACCGCCGTCGACCGGGGCTCCGCCGCCGTGCGCAACGCGCTCTACGCCGAGGTGCTACCCGCCGAGCGGAGGGTCGCCGGGCGGGCGTACCTGCGGGTGGTCACCAACGTCGGCATGTGCCTGGGCACCGGCCTGGGCGCGATCGCGCTGCACCTCGACAGCCGGCCCGCGTACCTGACGGCGATCCTGCTGGACGCGCTCTCCTTCGGGGTGGTCGCGGTGCTCTACGCGCGGATCCCGGTGGGCGCCCCCGCCCGGGACGCGGGAACGACGAAGGGAACCGCCGCAGGGACGACGGCGGGGTCGCGCGAGCGACGGGAGCCGAACCCGGCGCTCCGGGACGGGCCGTTCCTGGTGGTGACCGCGCTGAACGCGGTGCTCTGCCTCCAGTTCGCGATGCTGGAGGTCGGGGTGCCGCTGTGGATCGTCCAGGAGACCGATGCGCCACGGATCACGGTGGCCGGCACGCTGGTCGTCAACACCGTGCTGGTGATCACCCTTCAGGTACGGGCCGCCCGAGGTACGGAGGACCCGGTACGGGCCGCCCGGATCTGCGGCCGTGCCGGACTGCTGCTGGGCGCCTCCTGCCTGGTGATCGCGCTTGCGGCCGGACTGCCGCCGCTGGTGGCGGCGGCGGTGGTGCTGGTCGGGGTGGCACTGCAGGCCCTCGGCGAGGTGCTGAGCCAGGCCGCCGGCTGGGCCCTCAGCTACGACCTGGCGGGCGAGCGTGCGCACGGCGCCTACCAGGGTGTCTACAACACGGGCACCTCCGCCTCCCTGATGCTCGGTCCGGCCGTGGTCGGCACCGTCGTCCTCGGTCACGGCCTGCTCGGGTGGGCCGCCCTCGGCGGGCTGCTGGCCGCCGCCGGCCTGGCGACGGGCCCGGTGGTGCGCTGGGCGCGGCGCCGGGCGGCCGCGGGTGAGTAGTGGGTAGCGAGTAGGCCGTGGCGGCGCCGGACCGACCGGGGCCGAGGTCACGCCGGTGTGGTGGCGCGGCCCTCCGGGACGATGGCGTACGCCTCGATCTCCATCAGCAGCTCGGGCCGGAACAGCCCGGCGACCTGGACCGCCGAACTGGCGGGCAGGTGCTCGGGGCCGATGTACCTGTTCCGGACCTCGCGTATCTCGGCCAGGTGCGCCAGGTCCAGCAGGAAGTAGCCGAGCTTGACCACGTCCTCGAAGCCGGCGCCGGCCGCGGCCAGGCAACGCCGTAGGTTCTCGAAGACCTGCTCGGCCTGCGCCGTGGGGTCGCCCGGGCCGACCACGTCGCCCTTCTCGTCCTGCGCGACCTGGCCGGACACCACCACCAGGCGGCCGGTGCCGGTGACGACGTGGATGTAGCCCCGGGCGGGCAGGACGCCCTCGGGCTCGCTGATCCGGGTGAGGTGCCCGGCGGTGGCGGTGGCGGTGGCGGAGGCGGCGGAACCGGTGGAGGTGGCACCGGTCGTGGGGGTGCCGTCGGTGGCGGGATCGCCGGCGGGGGTGGTGCCGGCGGGCGTGATCGCATCGGTCATGCGGCCCATCGTCGTCGCTCGGCGATCACGGCACCAGTGCAGAACGGCACATTCGCTCCGGCCCCGGACGGCACGGCACCAGTGCGGAACGGCACATCCGCTCCGGCCGCCGGACGACTACGCTCGACCGTGTTCCACGGAGGTACGGCCGGTGCGGGCAGGCGGGGTGACCGTGCGTCAGCGGCACACCTCGGGCAGCGGCCGGCAGAACGGGCGGTCGGCCTCGGCCAGGTCGTCGGCCGGGCCGGCGGCGCGCAGCACCACGTCCAGCACGCCATCCGGGTCGCTGGCGTAACCGCCGCTCGCCCAGGCCGGGTTGGCCTCCACCACGGCCCAGCGGCCTGGTCCGTCCACGTCGTCGCCCGAGCGGCCGCCGTCCGGGACGAGATCGCCCCGGTGGTCCTCGACGAGGCCGACGTCGATCACCACCGCGCTCGGCAGCGTGCCCCCGGAGGCGGCCAGCACCTCGTCCGCGAAGGCCAGGACCCGCCCCCGGTACGGGTCCCCATCCAGCGGAGCGACGCTCAGCGAGCCGTCCAGCAGGTAGCGGGAGCCGGTCCGCACCCGGCCGTCCAGGAGGAACAGCCGGTACTCGCGGCGGAACCGCACCACCTCGCTGACCAGGACCGGCGTGTCGTCCTCCAGGGCGTCCGGGCCCGGCAGCCCGGTGCCGTCGGGGTGGACGCGGGCCGGGAAGAGCTTGTCGTTCGGCGGCTTCAGGAAGGCCGGGCGCCGCAGCCGCCGCGCCTCGGCGAGCGTGGTCAGCCCGACGGTCCGCCGCGTCAGCCCGTACGGCAGGCCGGGCAGCCAGTCGTTCGGCGGCTCCAGCAGGGCCAGGCCCAGCTCGAGCCCGACCGCGTCGCCGAAGAGCGGACCGCCGTAGAGGTGCGCGGGGGAGCCCAGCAGTTCCCCGGGCGTGCGCCAGGCCGTCGCGGTGTGCGCCCGCAGGCCCCGGCGGCGGGCCGCGGTGAGCAGTTGCAGGCCCGTCTCGTTGATCCGGGGAGCGAGCAGCAGGACACGGTCGGTGGTCATGGGGGCGATCCTGCCGCGGGACGGACGCCCCCGACCATCGCTTTTCCCGCGTGTTCCCACCGGTCGGCTCTGGTCGTGGGGCCGGTGGGCATGTCAGAGTCGTCCGGGCGCCGCACCGGTAGGGCCGGCCGGCGCCCGCGATCCGACCCACCCTCAGCCGGAAAGCAGGCCCCACGCCGATGACCCGCGAAGTGCCCCTCGTCCGCGTCACCACCGCCGACGCCGTCACCACCCTCGAACTCGACTCGCCCCACAACCGCAACGCCCTCTCCACCCGCCTGATGGCCGAGCTCACCGCCGGCCTGGCGGCCGCGGCGGCGGACCCGGACGTCCGGGCGGTGGTGCTCGGCCACACCGGCAAGGTGTTCTGCGCGGGCGCGGACCTCTCCGAGGCGACCGGTGCCGACCCGACCGTGGGGCCGCGCGGGCTGGTCGACCTCCAGCGCGCCATCGTCGACTGCGCCAAGCCCGTCATCGCGGTCATCGACGGGCACGTCCGGGCCGGCGGCCTCGGTCTGGTCGGGGCGGCGGACCTGGCGATCGCGGGGCCCGCCGCCACCTTCGCCTTCACCGAGGTGCGCCTCGGCCTCGCCCCCGCGGTGATCTCGCTGCCGCTGCGCCCCAAGCTGGACCCGCGCGCGGCCTCCCGCTACTACCTGACCGGGGAGACCTTCGACGCCGCCGAGGCGGCCCGGATCGGCCTGATCACCGAGGCCACCGGCTCCACCGAGGAGACCGGCACGGCGTTGAAGTCGCTGCTGGACGCCCTGCGGCTCGGCTCGCCGCAGGGCCTCGCCAACTCCAAGCGGCTGGCCAACGCCGAGGTGGTGCGCTCCTTCGAGCGGGACGCGGACGAACTGGTCGCCCTCTCGGCCAAGCTGTTCGGGTCGGAGGAGGCCCAGGAGGGCATGCGCGCCTTCCTCGAACGGCGGGCGCCGCGCTGGGCCAGGTGACCGGACGCCGCGTTCGCGGCCAAGGCGAGGACGCGGGCGGGCCCGGAGCCGGTGGCGGGGCCCGATCCGACGGCGTGCCCGGAGCCGATGGTGGCGCCGGGCCCGGCCGGGAGTTCAGGGTTCGACCGGGGTTCAGGCGCCCGGGAGCGGGCCGGAGTCCCGACCGGACCCGGGCCCGCCCGCGGACTCAGCTCCAGCGGATGACGGCCCGCTCGCGCCACAGCTCCAGCAGGCCCAGGTCACCCTCGGCGTGCGCGGCCTCGAGGGGCAGGCGGTTCCAGAGCAGCAGCTGGAGGTCGCGGGCCGGACCGCTGAGCGTGAGGTCGGCAGGTTCATCCGTGAGGGTGACCGTCAACGGCTCCTGGCTGATCGTCACCCGCCAGGTGCCGGGTGCGTCCGGCACGGTCGCCGCGTCGGTCGCCGAGATCAGGACGGTTCGCGGACGTTCGCTGCGCAGTCGGGTGTGCGGGCGGACCAGGAAGCCGCGCAGCAGCTCGTCGATCCCGTCCAGGGCGGCCCGCGTGCTCAGCGGCGGGCCCGCCACCCCGGCCGCCGCCTCGGCGTCGAAGCGGTGCACCGCGGTCTCGTGCAGCTGTCGCCGGGCCCAGAAGGCGAGTGGCGAGGGAGCGGGCAGGAAGCTCCAGCAGGACAGGTCGGCGGGGGCCTTCTCCAATGCGATCACCAGCTCCGCGTGCCCCTCGCGGAACCATTCGAGCAGCACCGCGTCCGAGGGCTCCGGCCCCCAGGCCTCCCCCTGCCCCGCCTCGTCCAGCGGCCCCTGATGGCCGTGCAACAGGTAGGCGGTCGCCCAGCGGTGCACCTTGCCGGCGTGCACGACCAGGTCGCGCAGCTGCCAGCCCGGGCAGGTGGGCACGGGGGCGGCGAGGTCGGCCGCGGTGGCGGCGTCGGCGAGCAGAACGCCCTCACGACGCAGCGCTTCGATGCGATCGGCAATGTCCATGGCACGAGTGTGGCAGCCCTCCGCAAGCCCGCTGTGACCTTGGACGCCTTGCCGGACGGCACCGACCTACGGGCCGGTAACGTGATCGCATGCCGAAAATCCGTTCCCCCCGCCCCGCCGACGGTGCCCCTGCCGGCACCCGTGCCGGCGCCGCGTCCCGCGACCGTGGCAGCGCCGTCCGCGATCGCGGCACCGGCGTCCGCGACCGCGGCCGTCGAGCCCTGGGCCATCTCGTCCACCGGGGCTGGCAGTGGGTGCAGCGGACCGGTGCCGTCACCAACCGGAACCCCGGCCCGTACCGATTCGGCGAGTTGGGCGACGGCACCAAGCTGGCCTTCCCGCTCGGCGCGGTCTTCAACGAGCATTGGATCACCATCGGCCCGTTCTCGATCATCGGTGAACGCGTCACCATCAGCGCCGGCTTCCTGCCCGGCCTCGACCTCGGCCCCGAACCGATCGTGCGGATCGGCGGCGGCTGCGTGATCGGCCGCGACAGCCACATCGTCGGCCACCAGTCGATCGTCCTCGGCGACGACGTCTGGACCGGCCCCGGCGTCTACATCTCCGACCAGGCCCACGAGTACCGCGACACCGATCTGCCGATCGGCAAGCAGTGGCCGCGCAACGAACCCGTCGAGATCGGTTCGGGCAGCTGGATAGGCACCGGCGCGGTGATCCTCCCCGGCGCCCGGATCGGGCGCAACGTGGTCGTCGCCGCCGGCTCGGTCGTCCGCGGCGAGGTGCCCGATCACAGCGTCGTGGCCGGCGCCCCGGCCAAGGTCGTCCGCAGCTGGAACAGCGAGGACGGCTGGCAGCCGCCGCTGCGCCACGACCCGCCCAGCCCGGTGCCCGACGGCGTCACCGCCGAACAGCTGCGTGCCCTGGTGGGGTGGGACCTGAGGCTGCCGGGCGAGTCCGGCTGAGCCTGCCGGTGCGGGCGGACCCCAACCGGCCGGGCGGCGGGGACGGGGGAGCCGGGGGCGGGGGCGCCGTCAGCCGATGGTGAGGGTGACGACCGCGGTCGCGCCGCCGTCGTCCACCCGGAGGCCGAGCGGACCGGCCACGCCCACCAGTACGGCGTCGTAGCGGGCCAGTTCGTACCGCCCGGCGGAGCTCGCGGACCCGGCGGACCCGTTGGACTCCGCCGACCCGGTGGACCCGTCGGGCCCGGCCGCGCCGGCGGAGGCCCCGGGATCGGCGCCGCCGACGACGGCGACGGCGGTGCCGGCGAGGCAGACCAGCAGGACGGTCGCGCCGGCCGGCACGTCGAGCTCGCGGTCGGCGCTCGCGACGGCCACCTCGGCGGTGGCGCGGCCGCGACGGGTCATCACGTTGAAGTCGACCACCGGGCCGCCCAGCAGCCGGCAGTCGGTGGCGGCGTCACCGGCGAACGCGAACGGGCGGTACGGGGTGTCGATCACCCGTTCGGCCCCGTCGACGCTGAGCGCCATGCCAGGGCCGTCGACCAGGGTGATCACCCGGTCGACCCCGGGGAAGACCGAGAACGGTCCGGCCGTGGCGACGTCCGCGAGGCTTACCCGCCACGCGAAGTCCGCCAGCCCGGCCCCGTCCGGGAATCCGGCGACCTCCCGGGTCACCCCGCCGCCGTTCAGCCACGCCGTGGCGGGCCGCTCGGCGGCCCGCAGTACCTCGATCCGCCCTGCCGTCATGCCGGTCATCCTCGCACGGGGCGCGCGGTGCGGGTCGTGGCGTGATGGCCCGGGGGGCGGGGGCGGGGGCGGGGGGTCTGTGTGCGAGTGGTGGTGAATGCGGGGGTTCGTCACGCGGTCGCGGCGCGGGGGTGTCCGGAGACGGGGGTGTGCTGCGAGACTGGTGGGCGTGCCGGGCCCGCGGGGACGGCCGCCGGATGGGCACGGATTTTGTTTGCGGCCGGCACAAAGTGAGAATGAGCCCGTGCAGCCTTCATCCTCGACCTCCAAGCCCGGCGTGGACCCGGAGTCCGACGCGCAGCGCGACGCCCACCGCCGGGCGGCCCCCGACCGCGGTCGGACGCTGCTCGGACCGGCGCTCCACCTGATCCACACCGGCCAGGCCCCGACCCGTTCGGCGCTCACCCGGGCGCTGGACGTGACCCGGGCGACGGCCGGCGCGGTGACCGGCGAGCTGGAGGCACTCGGGCTGATCACCGTGGACTCACGGCCCGCCGGCGGCGGACGGGGCAGGCCCTCGCACCGGCTGGCGATCGACCCGGACGGGCCCGTGGTGATCGCCGGGCAGATCCACGCCGACGGGCTGAGCGTCACCCTGGCCGGTCTCGGCGGCCTGCTGGAACCGCCCGTCCACCTACCGCTGCCCGCGGCCACCGACCCGGTCCGGATGCTGCGCGCGGTCGCCCAGGCCGGCGCCGAGCTGGCCCGGAACTCCAGTCGGCTCTGCCTCGGCGCAGGACTCGCGCTGCCCAACCCGGTCACCGAACCGGACGGCACCGCGCTGGCCGCGCTGCAGTTCGCCTGGCCCAGCGGCACGCCCGTCGCCGACCTGTACGACGTCGAGGTGGGCCGCGCCGACCACGGAACGCGTGCGCTGGACCCGTTGCCCACCTGGCTGGCCAACGACGCCAACCTCGCCGCGCTCGCCGAGTACCGGCACGGCGCCGGGCGTGGCGCGCGGCACCTGCTGCTGGTCACCTCGGGCCACCGGGGCGTCGGTGGCGCGCTGGTCATCGACGGCCGGCTGCACACCGGTAGCGCCGGGCTCGCCCTGGAGGTCGGCCACCTCACCGTCGATCCGCAGGGCCGGCCCTGCCAGTGCGGCAACCGGGGCTGCCTCAACTCCGAGACCGACCCGGACGCGCTGTTCGCCGCCGCCGGGCGCACCCCGGACCGGGAGCGCCCGCTGCTCGACCAGGCCCGCGAGCTCTGCCGCTCCGCCGCCGAGGACCCGCGCGCCCGGGCCGCCGTCGAGCACGTCATCGAACGCCTCGGGCTCGGCCTGGCCGGGGTGGCCAACATCCTCAACCCGGACCGGGTGGTGCTCAGCGGACTCCACCTCGACCTGCTGGAGGCCGCCCCCGAGCGGCTGCGCGCGGTGGTCGCCGAACGCTGCCTCTGGGGCCGCAGCGGCCGGGTGCCGATCGTCGGCGCCGCACTGGAGCACAGCGCGCTCGCGGGTGCGGCGGAGATGGCCTGGCGCCCGTACCTCGCGGACCCGCAGTCGGTTCCGGTGGTCTGACGGTTCCGGTGGTGGCCGACTGCTGAGGCGTCCGGCCTGCCGGGGTGTCCGGGGTGCGTCCCGGGCGGCGGCCGGACCGGCGGCAGGCCGACCGGCGGCGGCCGGGGTGGATAAGCGGAAGCTGGGGCTTCGAAAACCGTCACTTATCGTGACCCTCGTACACTCGTTGTAAGCATGTGGGGGGATCGGACGAGGAGAACGAGCCATGACAGCAGAGCCCACCGTCGGGGCCGGTGCGGGCGGATCCGGTGTGGAGCCGACCGTCGACGTCGACCGCTCCGACGCGGCCTACCGGGACTGGCTCAAGGAGGCCGTGCGCAAGGTGCAGGCGGACGCCAACCGGTCCGCCGACACCCATCTGCTGCGCTTCCCGCTGCCCGCCGAGTGGGGCATCGACCTGTACCTCAAGGACGAGTCGACCCACCCCACCGGCAGCCTCAAGCACCGGCTGGCCCGTTCGCTCTTCCTGTACGGGCTCTGCAACGGCTGGATCCGGCCCGGCAAGCCGGTCATCGAGGCCTCCAGCGGCTCGACCGCGGTCTCGGAGGCGTACTTCGCGCAGCTCATCGGCGTGCCGTTCATCGCGGTGATGGCCAAGAGCACCAGCCAGGCCAAGATCGACCTGATCGAGTTCCACGGCGGCGAGTGCCACCTGGTCGGACGCTCGGACGAGGTGTACGAGGCCGCGGCGCGGCTCGCCGAGGAGACCGGCGGCCACTACATGGACCAGTTCACCTACGCCGAGCGGGCCACCGACTGGCGGGGCAACAACAACATCGCCGAATCGGTCTTCGCCCAGCTGCGCCTGGAGCCGCACCCGGAGCCGGCCTGGATCGTCGCCACCGCCGGCACCGGCGGCACCTCGGCGACCATCGCCCGCTACGTGCACTACATGCAGTACGACACCCGGATCTGCGTCGCCGACCCGGAGAACTCCTGTTTCTTCGAGGGCTGGGTCGGCCATGACCCTGAGGCGGTCTGCGGGAGCGGCTCGCGGATAGAGGGCATCGGACGGCCGCGGATGGAGCCGAGCTTCGTGCCGGGGGCGGTCGACCGGATGATGAAGGTCCCGGACGCCGCCTCGATCGCCGCCGTCCGTGTGCTGGAGGGCGTGCTGGGCAAGAAGGCGGGTGCCTCGACCGGTACCGGGCTGTGGAGCGCGCTGCGGATCGTCGGCGAGATGCGGGCGGCGGGGCGGCGCGGCAGCGTGGTCACCCTGATCTGCGACCCGGGTGACCGCTACCTCGACAAGTACTACTCGGACGACTGGCTGGCCGGCGAGCGCATCGACATCGCGCCGTACCGGGCGCAGCTGGAGGCCTTCCTGGCGGGCGGGGCCCGGCTGAGCTGACATGCTCCGGCGGGCCGGTCCACGGGGGGATCGGCCCGCCGGTTTCGGGGGGTGCACCCGGGCCGCCCCGACGAGGCCGGCCCGTCACCCCGGCAAGGTCCCCCGTCGCCCCGGCAAGGCCCCGCCGCCCTGAAACGCCCCCGTCACCCCGGCAGGTCCGCCGGGACGAGCAGCTGGAGCTCCTCCGTCGAGGGGTCCGGGAGCTGGGCGACGCGCATGGCGTGGCGTTCGACCATGGTCTCGAAGACCTGCCGCGCCGTGCGCCCGTTGCCGAAGTTGGGCCCGCGCTCCAGCGCCGCGAAATGCGTGAGCAGGGCCGACTCGGTGCCCTCCGCGAGCGCGTACTCGTGCTCGGCGCACTGGGCGCGGGCGATCTCCAGCAGCTCGTCCGCGCTGTAGTCGGGGAAGGCGACGGTCCGCGAGAAGCGCGAGGAGACGCCGGGGTTGGCGGAGAGGAAGCGCTCCATCTCGGCGGTGTAGCCGGCCACGATGACCACCACCTCGTCCCGGTGGTCCTCCATCAGCTTCACCAGGGTGTCGATGGCCTCCCGGCCGAAGTCGCGGGCGCCGTCCTCGGGCGCGAGCGCGTACGCCTCGTCGATGAAGAGCACGCCGCCGCGGGCCCGGTCGAAGGCGGCGGCGGTCCGGATGGCGGTGGAGCCGATGTGCTCGCCGACCAGGTCGACCCGGGCGACCTCGATCAGGTGGCCGCGCTGCAGCACCCCGAGCGAGGCGAGGATCTCGCCGTAGAGGCGGGCCACCGTGGTCTTGCCGGTGCCGGGGGCGCCGGTGAACACCAGGTGGCGGCGGAGCGAGGGGGCCTTGAGCCCGGCCTGGCGCCGGCGCCGGCCGACCGAGATCAGGTCGATCAGGGTCCGGACCTCCTGCTTGACGGTGGCGAGGCCCACCAGGGAGTCCAGTTCGGCGAGCGCCTCGTCGGCCGGCCGGCAGTCCGGGATCGGGTTGATCACCGCGGGCGCGACGGCCGGGAGCGTGGACAGGGCGGGTACGGCCGTCGCCGGTGCGGCGGGGGCGGCGGTGAGCTGGGCGGTCCTGGGAGCGGGGACCTCGGTGGGCGGCGGCGCGACGTCGTCCGAGGTGCACTGCTCGGCCACCGGGCCGGGTTCGGAGAACTCGAAGCCGGCCCGTCCGTTCTGCTCGGCCCGGCAGCGGGTCAGCACCGTGCGGCAGCCGTCGATGATGTGGAAACCGAAGCCCTTGCCGTGTGAGACCCGGCAGTCCTCGAAGGTGCCCCGGCCCTGCGCGGAGACGTAGACGCCGGCGTCCGAGCTGGCCCGCACGGTGCACTCGCGCAGCACCGGGTCGGCGCCCTTGGTGACGATCACGCCGGTGGCGACGTCGGAGATCTCGCAGCCGGTGAGCAGCCCGCCGCTGCCGTGGTCGCGGAACCAGAGGCCGGTGCCCGCCTCCTGGACCCGGCAGCCGTGCATGGTCACCCCGGCGCCGCCGCTCACCGAGACCGCCGAGCTGCGGATCCGGCTGAACGAGCAGCCCTCGGCGGTCGCCGCGGAGTCACGGTCGAGGACGAACAGCGCGTCCGGCAGGTCGTGCAGCGAGCAGTCGGTCATGGTGAGCCGGGCGCCGTCGCTGACCCAGAGCGCGGGGTACTCGCCGGTGGAGCCGTGGATCTGGCAAGACTCCGCGTTCGCCCGGGTGCCCTGGTCCCAGACCGAGAGGGCGCCGCGCCCGAAGTCCCGCACGGTGCAGCCGACCAGGGTGAGTCGGGCGCGGCCGCGCAGGTCGGCGCCGTTCTCGGGGACGTCGTGCACCCGGCAGCCGGTCAGTTCCAGCTCGGCCCCGCCGTCCAGGGTGAGGCCGTTGCCGGTGACCCGGTGGATCTCGCAGTCGACGAGCCGGCCGGCGGCCTGCGCCTCCGCCTGCACCCCGCTGCCGCGGATCTCGTAGATCTCGCAGTCGGTGAGTTCGGCGGCGCTGCCCGGGTCGCTGAGCAGGACGCCCGCGCCGGCCGCGTGGTGCACCCGGCAGCGGTCCAGCACCGCGGTGGCGCCGGCGAGGACGGCGAGCCCGCTCTGCCCGGCGGCGGAGACCTCGCAGTCCTCGAACGCGGCGGCGGTGCCCTCGCCGCGCAGCCGCAGGCCCAGGCCGGCCGGGTTGGCGATCACACAGCCGCGCAGGCCGGCCCGGGCACCGCCGGAGACCTCGACCCCGGCGGCGGAGCGGGTCTCGACCCGGCAGCCGCTCAGCGTCGGCCGGGCCGTGGGGCCGGTGACCAGCACGGCCGGTACGGAGCTGTCGCTGCCCTCGATCACCAGGTCCCGGACGGTGGCGGCGGCGGTGACGGTCAGCGGCACCCCGGCCGGCGGATCGATCCGCACCGACCCCGGTCCCTGGGCGGGCACCACGGTGACCGGCTTGTCGAGCACCACGTTCTCGCGGAAGGTCCCGGGCCGGACGGTCACGGTGTCGCCGGGTTCGGCGGCCGCCAGCGCCTCCGCGAGCGTGTCGTACTCGCCGGCCCGCCGGCGCCAGCGGGAGGCGCTGTCCTGGGTGACCCTGACCCTGTGCTCAGCCATGACGGTCTGTCGTCCCCACCTTCGTCGAGCCGGCGGTCGTACGGCCGGCGATCGTCCGGGCCGTGCGCGCGGGGCGCGCGGGCCGCCCGCCCACCGTAGCGCGCCCGTACGGGTGAAACCGGCCGCTCGTGGCGGCCGTGTCGGCCCGGGTGCCCGTCACCAGGTGTTCCAACGAGCGTGCGCATCCCCGGTTCCGGGCGGGAGGCCGGACGGCCCGCGCGCGCACCGCCCGCACGGGCGGCGGGCCGTACGCGCACGGTCGTTGCGGCCGCACCCGCGGCCTCCGCGCGGAGCGGGCACCCGCCCCGCGTGGAGCGGCCGTCAGCCCTTGCACGAACCTCCCACCCGCTCTTGGCGAAACCTCCCACCCGCGCCCTGCGCGAGGGACCGCCGGAGCGGTCGCCCGGTCAGACCTCCTCGTTCTCCGGCCAGTGCGCGCCGGCTTCCAGTACCTCGACCTCGTCGCCGACCCGCAGGGTGCCGTACACGTCGCCCTCGACGCCCGCCGGGCGCTCGGGGATCAGGTTCTGCCCGAACGCGGCCTTCTTCAGCAGCCGGTGGTGTCGGGCGAGGGTGCGCAGCGGCTCCTTGCCGCGCCGCTCGCCGGTCTCCTGGTCGGTGGTGGTTATGACGCAGCGGCCGCAGGGCTTGACCACCCGGAAGGTCACCGCGCCGATCCGGATCCGGGTCCAGGTGTCCTCGACCCAGGGTTCGGTGCCGTCGACCACCACGTTGGGGCGGAAACGTTCCATCGGCAGGGCCTCGTGGCCCTCGGGGTGCTCGGCGGCGATCAGCTGGTTCAGCCGCTCCAGCGAGGCGGTGGTGGTGAGCAGCAGCGGGAACCCGTCGGCCATCGAGACAGTGTCGCCGGGCGAGGAGAAGTGCGGGTCGGTCGGCCGGGCCCGCGGGTCGTCCAGGTGCACCAGCCGGTAGTCGCCGAGCTGTTCGGCGATCCACAGCTGCGCCTCCTTGGCGGCCTCGGCGGCGGGGAACCGGGTGCCCCACACCTCGACGTCGGCGAGCGGGTCCTGCCGCGCGACGGCGGGGGCCGGGACCTCGATCCGGGCGCCGCCGGGGGCGGTGAGCACCAGGGTTCCGTCCTCGCCGAGGTCGGCGCGGATCCGGCCGAGCGCGGTGTCCTCGCGCTGGCTCACGAAGCGGCCGCCGGCGTCGACGAGCATCCAGCGGCGGTCTCCGGCCAGGCCCCAGGGTTCGACCCGGGCCTCGGCGGGGCTGAGACGGTACATCGACTTGACGGGGTAGACGTGAAGTCCGGTCAGCTGTGGCATTCCCCCATCCTGCCAGCCGTTCCGGGCCCGGTGGACGGCGGATCCGGGAGAGGGAGCGGGGACAGCGGGCGGGACGCGCTCCCAGGGCGACCGGGACCGCCGAGGGGCCGCCGAAGGACCGCCGGACGGGCGGTGGGTGGGCGGTGGACGGGCGGTGGGCGGCCCCGAACGCGCACGGACCGCCCGGAGTGCCGTGGGTGGCGGCGCTCCGGGCGGTCCGTGGATGACCCGTTTCTCCGTACGCCCGGCGCGCGGTGTCGCCGGGTGGTGCTCAGGTGGTGCGGGCGGGGCGCCGCCGTGGGCGGGCCCGGGGGAGGGTAGGGGTCAGTAGCCCTGCCCCTGCGACTGGTAGCCGCTCGACTGGAACTGTCCGGCGTCGCCGTACGGAGCGGGGCGCTGCGGCTGCATCGGGCGGACCGGCGCGACCGGGCTGACGGCGGGGCGCAGTTGGGCGCCGCCGAAGCTCTGGTCACCCTGGCCCTGGAAGCCCTGGCCGCCGCCCTGCGCACCGAAGGGTTGTCCGCCGAAGGACGGGGACTGCCCGGTGAAGGACTGCTGGCCGCCGAAGGACGGGGCCTGGCCGGCGAAGCTCTGCTGCCCGCCGGCCGGCTGCGCGCCGAAGCTCTGCGGGCCGCCCTGGCCGGCGCCGACGAAGGTGTTCTGCCCGCCGAAGCTCTGCCCGCCGGACGGCTGGTAGCCACCGGTGGTGGCCTGGGTGAACCCGGGCGCCGGCTGCTGCGGCCGCTGGCCGGGCAGGTACGGCTGCGGGCCCCCGTAACCGGGGACGGGCGGCTGCGGCGCGGCGGCGTACACGGGCGCGGGCTGCGCCGGGACGTACGCGGTGGCCGGGCCGGCGGAGGGGGAGCCGCCGGTGCCGGGGCCGAGCGCGAGTCGGGCGGGCGGCAGCGCGGGGAGGTTGCTGCCGGGGGAGTCGTACCCGGTGCCGTAACGGCTCTCGTAGGACGGGCCGAGGCCCGAACCGTAGCCGGCCGACAGGGCCGGGGGCAGGGCCGCCGGCACGTTGATGGGCGCGATCTGGGGGACACCGCGTTCTGCGACGAGGCTGTCGTAGATGGGCGTGCCGGAGGAGAAGGACGGAGAGGGGTAGCCGACTCCGTCGTAGGAGCGGGGCGAGGTCATGGGGCATACGGTAAGCCCACAATGCGCCTGCTGAGGAGAGTGGGAGGGCGGGCAGTTCGAGTGTTTACACAGTCTTCGCTCGCACAAAAGCTTCGAAAGTAGGAAGAACAGACATTTCGGCGGCGACTTCCGGCCACCTGCGGAGGGTCCGGGGCCCTCGAACGGCACCCGGACGGACCAGGGGGAACCCGCGCCGCACCCCGGTGGAACCCTTGCGGGGAGCGGCCGACACCACCCTTCCCGGCGGGGCGTGCGGCGGCGCGTTCGAGCCCCTGCCGATCGGCCGATGGGGGCTCGTGAATGTTTCGCGGATAAAGATCACGACAGCGCTGGTCAGCGGGGTCGGGGGCGCTCCTCCGGGAGGTGCCCCGGAGTGAAATCTCGGACCGGTCTCGGGCTGATCTCGGACCGATCTTGAGCCGATCTTGAGCCGGCCTCGGACGGGCGCCGGGGCAACCCGGACGGGACCCCGGGGCAACCCCGGGCGGACCCCGGGGCACCTCTGGTCGGACGCCCGGCCGGACCTCAGCGGCCCGAGAGTGCCTGCGCCGGGAACCCGGGACGGCCCGCCACCTCGGAGGTGCAGAAGGAGCACCGCACCGCGGCCGCCGGGATCGAGCTCAGGCACTCCGGGCAGTCCGCCTTGGCGACCGGCGCCGGCTTGCCGCTGTCGAAGCGTGACTGGAGCCTGCCGACCGGCACCACCACGGCGAAGTAGATCACCGCGGCGACCATCACGAAGCTGATCGCGGCGTTCACGAAGACGCCGTACGGGAAGCGGGTGCCGGCGACCTCGAAGGTCTTCTGGGTGAAGTCGCCGACCGCGCCGGTCGCGACGCCGATGAGCGGGGTGAGGAAGGCCGTGACGAACCCGGTGACCACGGCGGTGAAGGCGGCGCCGATCACGATGCCGACCGCCAGGTCCACCACGTTTCCGCGCAGCAGGAAGCTACGGAATCCCTTGAACACCGGGATGCTCCAAATCGGTTGGGGGAGAACGGGGATGGGGCCGCGGCCCCGGCCGGACATCCTGCCGACCCGACGCGCCCACGGTCCAGCCCGCGTCACCCGATCCGCGTAACACCGGCCGGGCCGCTCGGCGCCCGCGCAGGCGCTCCGCGTACGGCTGGTCGCACACCGCCGCGCGGGCGATCCGGCGCACCGTCGGAGGCCGCCCGCCTGCCGGCGCTCCGTCAGGCCGGCCGATTCGCCTGACTGTCGATCAACATTCAGCAGGAAAACGGGCGTTCGCGAGGGAATCGGCCACCGCGTGCCGGCACCCCGGAGGAGTGCGCGGGGCGGACGGCGGCGTGCGGCGGGGCGCGCGTCCGCCGGGAGGGACGGGGCGTGGTGAACGGACGGCGCCCGCCAGGCTATGGGACCGGTCCAGTCCACCACCAGAAGGTTGCGCGAAGGGGCTGTACTGCGGCGGAGCCTGTGCCAAGGTCATTCCCATGCCCGACGCCACGTCTGCCACGACGGCCGGAACCCGCCCGCGCATCCTGCACGTGATCACCGACCCGCGTCGGCGAGGAGCCCAGAACCTCGCCCGCGACCTCCACCGCGAACTGCGCCGACGGGGCCAGGGCTCCGCCCTGCGCGCCCTGGCACCGCACCCCGACGCCCGCCCCGGTTCGCCCGGGGCGCCCACCCTCACCACCGTCCTCGGCCCCGCCCGGCTCCACCCCACCACGCTGCTCGCGCTGCGCAGCGCGGCCCGCACCGCCGACCTGGTCCTCGCCCACGGCTCCAGCACCCTGCCCGCCTGCGCGATCGCCCTCGCCGCCAGCCGCACCCCGTTCGTCTACGTCAGCGTCGGCGACCCCCGGCGCTGGACGGCCGGCTCCGGCCGCGGGATGGGCACCGGCGCGATGCTCCGCCGCGCCGCCGCGGTCACCGCGCTGACCCCCGAGGCCCGCGCCGTCCTGCTCGGCCACTTCAAGCTGCCCGGTTCCCGGGTCCGCACCATCCCCAACGCCCGCTCCGCCGAGCGCTACCCGCCCGCCCGCGACGAGGCCGACCGTCGCGCCGCCCGGCACGCCCTCGGCCTGCCCGGCGACGGCCTGCTGGTCGCCTGGGTCGGCGCGATCGCCCGGGAGAAGCGCCTCGACCTCGCCCTCGCCACGCTCGACCGGCTGCCCGACGTCCGGCTCGCGGTGGCCGGCGAGGGCCCGTTGCGCACCGCCCTGGAACGACATCCGGCCGCCGCCCGGGCCCACTTCCTCGGCCTCCTCGCCGACCCCTCCACGCTCTACCGCGCCGCCGACGCCCTGCTGCTCACCAGCGACAGCGAGGGCGTGCCCGGGGTGCTGATCGAGGCCGCCCTCGCCGGGATCCCGGCCGTCGCCACCGACGTCGGCCTCGTCTCCTCGGTGGTGCGCGACGGCGGCACCGGCGTACTGGTCGCCCCCGGCGACCCGCTCGCCCTCGCCGAGGCGCTGGCCAAGGTGCTCGCCGGCGGCCGCGCCACCCTCGGTGCGGCCGCCCGTGAGCACGCGCTCGCCTCGTACGAGCTGGGCGTGGTCACCGACGCCTGGCAGCGGTTGTTCGCCGAGGTCACCCGGCGCTGAGCCCGGGCGGGCCCGCCTCCGCCCTGCCCCTGTCCTTCCCCTGTTCTACCCCGTGCGCCGTCGGAGCGGCCGAGGGCGGGGACGGGCGGGGGTGGGGCGGGCGAGGCCGGGGCGGGCTCGGCCGAACGGGCGAAACGCGGCCCCGCCGCACCGGTGTGAGTGGCCGGTGGCGCACCGTCACCGTCACACTCCCCGGTGTGAAATCGCTGCTGAGGTCCACCGTCCTGCTCGCCGCCGTCGCCACCGGCATCGCCGCGACCCCCGTGCAGGCCGGCGCGCACACCCACCAACCGACCCACGAGGGCGGCCGGTTCACCCGCATCGACCAGCCCCAGCCGGTGCGCGCGACCGCCCGCACCGAGGCGCTCGAGTTCTTCTGGTACGACTGCGGCCACTCCCAGCAGCTGGAGCAGCCGCTCCAGAGCTGGGCCGCCCGCCACGGCGAGGACGTCGAGCTGCGCCGGGTGCCCGCCATCTGGCCGGGCAGCCCCGAGGAGAGCGTGCAGCGCGGCCACGCGCGCCTGTACTACGCGCTGGAGCACCTCGGCCTGGTCGACCGTCTCCAGGTGGCCGCCTTCCGGGCGGTGCACACCGAGGACCGGGACGTCGCCACCGAGTCGGGTGCCACCGCCTGGGCCGTCCAACAGGGCGTGGACGGACAGGAGTTCAGGAACGCGTTCCGCTCCGCGGAGGTCGAGCAGGCCGTCGAGGAGGCCGCCCGGATGTTCGTGGAGCACCGGATCGACGAGCTGCCCACCGTGATCGTCCAGGGTGGTGACCGCACCACCCCGAGCAGGGCGGGCGGCGTGGCCGCGATGCCGGAGGTGATGGACCGGCTGGTGCGGGAGGACCAGGAACGCCGGCCCTGATCCCCTCCGGTTCACCGGGCGCGTCCGGCCCCTGCGCCGCGCCCCGCACATCGGGCCCGTGCGCCGCGCCCCGGCCCGTCCACCGCACTCCGTGCTGCCGGCGGCGCCGTCGGCAGCACGGGAGGTGACCCGGGTGGCGGGCGCGGGAGTTCAGCCGCGCCGCAGCAGCAGTGTCGCGAAGCCCAGGGTGCCCCGGTAGCCGTGCAGCCACTGGGCGCGGTGCAGGTCCGCGGCCTCCCGGGCGGCCGGCGCGTCCGGATCGTCCGGGTGGTCCAGCGCCCAGTCGGCCAGCGAGCCCGTCCAGGAGAGCTCGTAGTCGTCCCACTCCTGCGGGCTGCTGATGTGCCCGTCCACCACGGTCCAGCCCTCGGCGGCCACCCGGTCCAGGGTGGTCGCCAGGTCCGCGTAGTCCTCGCGGGCCGCGCCCAGGCCCTCCAGCGCGGCCGGGGACGGCTCACGCTCCCAGAACCCCTCGCCGACCAGCACCCGCCCGCCCGGCGCCAGCTGCCCGGCCGCCGCCGCGAGGGCCCCGGAGAGCCCGCCGAAGACGTGCGTGGCGCCCACGTTCAGCACCAGGTCGAAGGGGTCGACGGCGGTGAACTCCGAGGCGTCCAGGTGGTGCAGGCCCAGTCGGCGTACCACCCCGAGTGCCTGGGCGGTCTCCCGCGCCCGGGTCAGCGCCCCGGCGTCCAGGTCCACCCCGACCGCCCGCCAGAGGGGCCGCGTAGCCAGCGCCCGGATCAGCCAGCCGCCCTCGCCGCAGCCGAGGTCCAGTGCCCGGCCGACGTCGGCGTGCCCGGTCGCCCGGTCCAGCAGCCGGTCGACCGCCCCGTCCGCGAGCGGCGCCGCGATCGGGTGGTGCGAGTGCGCGATGCGGGAGATCCTCCGACGGTCCATCCGAACAGTGTGGCCCAGCCGGCCTCAGTACGTCCGGCCTTTCCAGGCGGCGCCCCGGCCCCGCCAGTGCTGCACCGCCGAGTCCACCGTCATCAGCAGGTACAGCGTGGCGGTGAACGGCAGCAGCAGCGCCGCCGGCGCCGGCTGCCCGTAGTAGTGGCACATCGGCACGAACGTCGCCGTCATCAACGCCCAGGCCGCCCCGCCCGCCAGCGCCACCGGGGCCCCGGCCCCCGCCAGCCCCGCGACCAGCGCCACCGGCGGCACCAGGTACACCAGCGCCAGCCCCAGCACCGTCCCGAGCAGCAGCGGCGGCGAGTGCCGCAACTGCGCGTACGCGCTGCGCGACACCATCCGCCACAGCTGCGCCAGCCGCGGGTACGGCCGCACCGAGTCCACCTGCTCGGCCAGCCCCAGCCAGGTCCGGCCGCCGCTCGCCTTCACCGCGCGGGCCAGCGAGACGTCGTCGATCACCGCCCCCCGGATCGCCGCCACCCCGCCCGTCCGTTCCAGCGCGGCCCGCCGCACCAGCGAGCAGCCGCCCGCCGCCGCGGCCGTCCGGCTCCCCGGGCGGTTGCTGCGCCGGAACGGGTACAGCTGGGCGAAGAAGTACACGAAGGCCGGCACGATCAGCCGCTCCCAGCGGGTCCGCGTCCGCAGCCGCGCCATCTGGGAGACCAGGTCGAGGCCGTTGGTCTCGGCGGCCGCGACCAGCTCCGCCAGCGAGGTCGGCCCGTGCGCGATGTCCGCGTCGGTCAGCAGCAGGTACTCCACGTCCGGCCCGGCCAGCTCCACCCCGTGCCGCAGCGCCCACAGCTTCCCCGTCCAGCCGGGCGGCAGCGGGGGAGGGACGGTCACCGTCAGCGGCAGGCCGTCCGGGGTGGCCAGAGCGGCCGCCAGCGCGCCCGTACCGTCCGAACTGTGGTCGTCCACCAGGATCACCCGCGCCCGGCCGGGGTACTTCTGGGCCAGCAGGCCCGGCAGGCTCGCGGGCAGCACCTCCGCCTCGTCCCGGGCCGGCACCACCACCGCCACCTCCGGGCGGCGCCCCGGTTCGGCGCGCGGCGGCAACCGCACGTCCGTCCGCCAGAACCCCCCGTGGAAGCAGGCCAGCCAGACCCACACGGCCAGCGAGGCCACGGCACACCACAGCAGCACGCTCACCCGGGCAGTCTCCCGCATCCCGGGGCCTCCGGGACGGATCGACTAGAGTCTTGCCCTGTGAAGATCGCACTGATGGACTCCGGAATCGGCCTGCTGGCCGCCGCCGCCGCGCTGCGCAAGCTGCGCCCGGACGTCGATCTCGTGCTCTCCTCCGACCCCGCCAGCATGCCCTGGGGCCCGCGCACCACCGAGGAGGTCACCGCGCTCGCCCTCGGCTGCGCCCGCGCCGCGGCGGCCCACGCGCCGGACGCCCTGGTGGTCGCCTGCAACACCGCCTCGGTCCAGGCGCTGGCCGCGCTGCGCGCCGAGCTCGAACCCGGCATCCCGGTCATCGGCACAGTCCCGGCCATCAAGCCGGCCGCCGGGCTCGGCGGCCCGGTCGCCGTCTGGGCCACCCCGTCCACCACCGGCAGCGCCTACCAGCGCGGCCTGATCCGCGACTTCGCCGGCCCGGCCGCCGTCACCGAGGTCGCCTGCCCGGGCCTCGCCGACGCCGTGGACCGCGCGGACGACGCGGCGATCGACGCCGCGATCGCGGACGCCGCCGCCCGCACCCCCGCCGGTACGGCCGTCCTCGTGCTCGGCTGCACCCACTACGAGCTGGTCGCCGAGCGCATCCGCGCCGCCGTCGCGCCCACCGCCGCCGCCGGGCTCGTCCTGCACGGCTCCGCGGACGCCGTCGCCGCCCAGGCGCTGCGCCGGATCGCCGACACCGGCCGCGTGCCCGGCCCGGGCAACGGCACCCTGACCGTCCTGCACGCCGGCCGTGCCGCCGCGCTGCCCGCCGCGGCCGAGCGCTACCCGGAGACGGCCCTGATCACCGGGGCGGCGGCGGTGTTCGGCGCGGGTCCGGTACCGCTCGGCACGGGTCCGGGTCTGTTCGGCGCGGGTCCGGCTCTGCTCGGCGCGGAGGGCGTGACCGCGCCGGTGCGCTGAGCGCCCGGTCCCGTCCGGCGAGGACGTGGGTTCGTCGGCGGGAAATGGCGTGGACCGCCCGCCTAGGGTGAACAGCATGATCACCGCGCCACGCCTCGAACCCGTCACCCCCGCCAACCTCGACCTCGCGCTCGCCGTCCAAGTGCGCTCCGACCAGGAGCACCTGGTCTCACCGGTGGTGAAGTCACTCGCCGAGGCGTACGTCCACC
This sequence comes from Kitasatospora sp. NPDC004240, assembly GCF_053603215.1. NCBI lineage: Bacteria > Bacillati > Actinomycetota > Actinomycetes > Kitasatosporales > Streptomycetaceae > Kitasatospora > Kitasatospora sp. NPDC004240. The sequence goes on from NZ_JBSGFD010000079.1 coordinate 28,231, forward strand.
CCGAGCACGCCTGGCCCCGGCTGATCCTCGACGGGGACCGGCCGGTCGGCTTCCTGATGGCGTTCCTGGACATCGACTTCGCCGGTGACGGGACCGGCCGGGACATCCGCTCCGGACTGTGGCGCCTCAACATCGCCGCCGGCGAACAGGGCCGGGGCTACGGCCGCTTCGCCGTCGAGGCCGTGGCCGCCGAGATCCGCCGCCGCGGCGGCACCCGGTACACCGTCACCTGGCTCCCCGGCCCGGACGGCCCCGAGGCCTTCTACCTGGGGCTCGGCTTCCGGCTCACCGGTGAGACGAGCGGGACGGACGTGGTCGCGGAGATGGACCTCGACGGCAACTGAGCGCCGTGACCGCCACCGAGTGGTGATCGCCCACCGGTGGTGATCGCCACCGAGCGTGGTCGGCGCGCTCGCCCGCGCGGGCGCACCGACCAACCCTCTCCGACGCTTCCCCGGCCGCTCCGGTTCAGGCGACCGCCTGTCCGCGCCAGCGGCGGTAGGCCGGCTCCAGCCCGGACAGGATGGTGTCGAAGCGCCGGGTGCTGGTGGTGGAGTCCACCTGCAGCCGGCTGATCTGCAGCGGGTTCTCCGGCAGCCGCGGCCCCAGCCGGTGGTCGGACAGGAACCCCAGCCGGTAGCCGAGCTCCTGCAGCACCGCCTCGGCCCGCGGGTCGTGCCCGCCGTCCGGGTACGCGAACGCGCTGGGCGGCTCGCCCAGCCAGCGGGTCAGCGCCTCGTGCGCACCGGTGATCTCGGCCCGTACCGTCTCGTCGTCGCACCGCCCCAGACAGGGATGCCCCTGGGTGTGGTTGCCGACCGCGACCCCGCCGTCGCGCAGGTCGCGCAGGTCCGCCGGCGTCAGCTGCTCCTGCCCGGGCGAGCGGCGGCTCGCGCTGACCCGCAGCTCGTGCAGGCTGCGCCGGCGGTCCGGGTCCGGCATCGCCTTCAGCCGGCGCAGCAACTGGCCGGGGTGACCGCAGTCCAGCGACCGGGCCCGCCCGCCGTGCCGGGCCAGGAAGTCCGCCTCGTGCCACCAGAACGGCTTCTCGGTGCCGATCAGCTCCGAGATGACGAACGCGGCCGCCGGGATGCCCCGGGCGTCGAGCGCCGGCAACGCGTGGGTCAGCACACTGCGGTCGGCGTCGTCGAAGGTCACCAGCACGCTACGGGCCGGCAGCGGCCGCCGCTCGGCCACCGCCTGCTGCACCGCGGCCAGCGAGACGGGGGTGGCGAGTCTTCGCAACCGGTCCAGCTGCGCGCCGAACGACCGCGGGTCCGTCACCCCGTGGTACGCCAGCACGGCGAGCCGCTGCGCCGCCCGGGCCCGGAAGAGCGGCTGGACGGGTGCGAAGCGCAGCCAGTCCCGGGCGTCCGGGCGGCCGCCGCCCGTCGCGCCCGTGCCGACGTCACTGCCGGGGCCGGCCGCGCCGCCTGTACCCCGGGTGCCCTGGCCGGGACCGCCACGCCCGAGCGGCCGCGCCTCGAACGCCCGCGGCTCCAACGGGCGGGGCTCGCGGGAACCGGGCCGGACGGCCGGCCACTCCGTGGGCCTGGGGGCGGGCAGCGGTACGGACGCGGACATCGGCATGGAAGCGGACATGGACATGGACGCGGACATGGATGTGGACCTGGGCATCGACATGGGCGAGGGCATGGGCATCGACATGGGCGTGGACATCGTCATGGGTGTGGATGTGGACGTCGTGATGCGGGACTGCGGCACGGTTCCCCCTCGGTCGCCGACGCGGCGTGGCGGTACCGCCGGAGGACGGGCCGACCTCCGACACCAGGGCACGGCGGCTCCGCCCCCTGGGTTCTCCGGTCCACGGCGGGGGACTCCCAACCCGCACCGCGGATGGCTCCTGGATCGCTCAATGTAGTGGAGACCGATACACCCCGTAGATGGTTGTACCGGAGGGGCATGGTTTTTTTGGCGTGATGACGACCGTGGCGGAAGGTCGCCACCGGGCGTCGCCCGGGCGGCCCGGGAGGCAGGACATCACCCGCCCGCCGGGGTACCTTGGGTCTCATGGCAGACGCGGAACGTGATCATCTCCACCTCCACCGCCGCTCCCGGACGCAGCAGTACTGCAGCGGCGCCGCCCTGGTCACGCACCAGGTACCGCTGACGGTGGTGGGTCTGGCGTGCCTCGCGCTCGGCATCGTGGTCGCGGTGGCGGTTCCGGAGAGTGACGGACCGGCCTGGGCGATGGCGGTGGCCGGATCCCTCGCGGCCGGCGTCCTGCTCCTCGGACGCATCGTCTTCGCCCGCTTCCGTCACAGGGGCGACATCGTGCGCTGAGCCGTCGCCCGCTCGCCTCCGGGGACGGTCCGGGGGCGCTCGGCTGTCGACGGTCGTCGCTCCGGTGTCTCCCGTGCACCGGCGTGCCCTTCGGCCCGGCTCGCGCCGTCGGCCCGTGGTCGCCCCGGACCGAACGCGTGACCGCCTCCTATCGGTCGGATCGGCCGGTTCCCGGTCCATCGCCGAACGCCTACCCGCTTCTTTCGCGATCCCGGGCCGCCGGTCAGCCGCTCCCCCTGCTGTGATGTGCGTCCGGCGAGCCAACTGCGCCGGACGCGCGGCCACTTGGTCGGACGCGCGGGCACTTGGTCGGACGCGCGGGCACTTGACGGCGCCGGGGAGGGCTCCGTCGAAGTCGAAGGCGGGCACCGAACCGGGACGGGGGGAGCGATGAGCGGCGCTGCCGCGCCCACGACGGCCGGCGGGATCCGTACCCGGGTCGAGCGTCGGCCGGCGCGCCGGGTGGGGGCCCGACCGGGGGAGGACGCCACGGTCCTGATCCGCCACCGGGTGGGCGGCGGGAGCCCGGACGAACCGGGCGTCACGACCGCCGACCCCGCCGCCCAGGCCGACGGCCTCACTGACGTCCAGGACCGCTTCCACGACCACGACCGCGCCTGGTCGCTGCCGCGCGAGCGTCGGCTGCCGTTCACCATCCACCTGGCGAGCGGGCACACGGGCCACCTACTGAGCGGGTACGTGGGCGGTGCGATGCGCCGGGAGGGGACCGCCGCACCGGTCCGCCGCGCCGAGCTGTACGGCCGGCCGGTACCCGAGCGGGCCCACGCCCGCATCGTCGTGACCGCGAAGGCGGTCGGCGCCCGTGGCTGAGCACCTGCCCGCGCCCTTCCCGCGGCTGCGCGGACCCGGCGGCCGCCCGCTGCGGGTCGCCCACCTCACCACCGTCGGCACGAGGCTGCAGCGTCTGCTCGCCACCGAGCTCACGGTGGACCTGGAGGCCGGCTTCGACACGTACGGCATCAGCGTGCCCGGCCCGTGCGTCGAGCAGCTCGCCGCGATCGGCGTGCGCCACGAACCGCTGCACGCGCTCACCCGGGCCTGGCAACCGCGCGCGGACGCCGCCGCGGCCCGCGAACTGTTCGCCGTGCTGGACCGGTTGCGGCCCGACGTGCTGCACACCCACCACCTCAAGACCGGGGTGCTCGGCCGGATCGTCGGCCGGTTCGCCCAGGTCCCGGTGGTGGTCAACACCTGTCACGGACTCCGGACGCAGGCCCGCGACCCCTTCGCCAAGCGCGCGTTCGTGCTCGGCGCGGAGGCCCTGGCGGCACGTTTCTCGCACGCCGAGCTCTACCAGCACGGCGAGGACCGGCGCGCCCTGGCCCGGGCCGTCCCCGCCCACCGTTCGCGGGTGGTCGGCAACGGCGTGGACCTCTCCCGGTTCGCCGGCGACCCGGTCGACCGGGCCCGGTCGCGCGCCCGGATCCGTACGGAACTCGGCGTCGGCGAGCATGAGCTGCTGGTCGGCGGGGTGGGTCGGCGGGTAGCCGGGAAGGGCATCGGTGAGTACGCCGAGGCGGCCCGGGCGCTGGCCGGAAAGGGCCGCTTCGTGTGGATCGGCCCGGACGGCCCGGCTGACCCGGATGACCCGGACGGCCCGGACAAGCCCGACGCATACGGCGCGTATGGTGCCGAGTTCGGTGCCGGGTCCGGGGTCGAGTTCCTCGGCAGCCGCGCCGACATGCCCGCGGTGTACGCGGCCCTCGACGTCTTCGTGCTCCCCTCCCACTGGGAAGGGTTCTCCCGTTCCGCCATGGAGGCCGCCGCCGGCGGTCTGCCGATGGTGCTCAGCGACATCCGCGGCTGCCGGGAGATTGGCGGCCACGGCGAACACCTGCTGCTGGCCCCGCCCGGGGACGCCCGGGCCCTCACCTGCGCGCTGGACCGGCTCCTCACCGAGCCCGGCCTGCGCGAACGGCTCGGTGCCGCGGCCCGGCAACGCGCCGTGGCGCACTTCGACCAGCGGGCGGTGGCCAGGATCTCGCTGGAGACCTACGCGGCCGTCGCCCGCGCCAAGGGGCTTCCCTGGACGGTCGGCTGAGCCCGCCACCGTCGCAGGTCGCACCTCTGCATCAGAGGGAAGCGAGGGGGACCGCGCGGTCACCGTTCTGGCCGGTACCGTCGCCGATCCGCTGCACGACGGGCGGACTGGCGCAGCCCCGTCCGCGCCGCCGTCACGGTGTCCGGCTCCCCGGGCCCGGCTGTGGCGCAAAGAGACGGTGAACGTTCACTGAATGGCTGACGTTCACGGGTGAGTAAATGCTCGCACAATGGATGACATTCACAGAGTGATGAATGTTCATATAGAAGTGAACGTTCATGGGATGGTGAATGGTTACGACGCAGTGAAGCGTCGCGAGATGGTGAACGTTCGCAGGATGCCCAACGTTTGCGGAACGGTGAACCCGCGCCGGGCGGCGAACGGGCTTCGGGTGATCGCGGCTGACAGGTCATAGGCTGCGATGCATGGCGATTCCCGCATTCCTCGCGGAGCTCCGCTCCATGATCGGTACCCATCCGCTCTGGCTCAGCGCCGTGGTCTCCGTCGTCCTGGACGGCGAGGGCCGGGTGCTGCTCGCCCAGCGCGCCGACGACGGCCGGTGGGCGCTGCCCGGCGGCATCCTGGACCCCGGAGAGCAGCCGGCCGACGGCGTGGCGCGTGAGTGCCTGGAGGAGACCGGCGTCGAGGTCGTGCCCGAGCACCTCGCCGGGGTGAGCGTCACCGAGCCGGTGCACTACTCCAACGGCGACGTGACGCAGTACCTGGTGCTGACCTTCCGCTGCCGGCCGGTCGGCGGCGAGGCCCGGGTGAACGACGACGAATCACTCGCGGTCGGCTGGTACCCGCTGGACGGGCTGCCGCCGATGGTCGAGGAGGAGCACCGACGACTTCGGCAGGCCATGGAGGCCCGTGGCCCGGCGGTCTTCGAGTGGCAGGGCAAGGAGCGGCCCTGACGACCGGCGCCCGGCCGGTCAAGCATCGGGAGAGAAGGTCCAGGACCCTCCCGGGGCGAGGTTCAGAGGGTGTCGAACCGCGGGGCCGCTCCGGCCCTTCGCGCAGCGGCACCAGGGTGGCGACCGGGAGGAGCTCCCGCGGCCGGAAGTTGTCGGTCTGGAAGACCTGGACCTCGCCGTGCCGTGGCTCGGCGCGGGTGACCTCAAGCAGCCGGTCAGTCAGCCAGCCGGCCGGTGTCGAGTCCAGGAAGGTGGGCACCCCGGCTGCGTACGCGTGCCCGGCCGGCCGCAGCGGCCCGAGCGCGTTGAAGAACCGCAGCGGCAGCACGCCCGGCTCGTGGTGGTGGTGACAGGCCGCCAGGTACGCCTCGGTGGCGAGTGCGCCGAACGCGCCGACAGCGCCGACCACGTACGGGCTCGGCCCCTGCCCGGCGGGCCCGCTCGGCAGGCCGACGGGCCCGCCCGCCCGGGGTGCGGGGGGACGCCGAAGTGGCCGGCTCAGCCCTTGCGCTGGCGGTAGGCCTCCTCGGCCGCGTCCAGCACGGCGGCGAGGTCGCCGCCGGCCGTGGCGGTGGCGACGGCGGCCACCGCGCCCTCCACGAACGGCGCGTCGGCGAACCGCACCGGGAACGGCAGGCCGTGCTCGTCCGCGTCGGCCAGCAGCGCCCGTACCGTGCCCACCGCGCTGCCCAGGTCGGCGAGCACCACCACGCCGTGCCCCTGGTCGACCCGGCGGGTGGCGGCGGCCACCAGCACCGCGCTGATGCCGGGGCCGTCGCCGAGCCCGCCCCCGGTGCCGACCACGGGGGCGGGGGAGTCCGAGCCGGTCAGGGCGAGCGCCAGGGCGCCGACGGCGGCGGCGAGCTCCTGGCTGTGCGAGACGAGCACGACGCCGACCCGGCCGTGCGCGGGCGGCCGGCCCGGCGAGGGACGGGGCAGGGTCGTGCGGGAAGTCGGGGTGCGGGGCGCCGGGGGGTGGGCGGAGGGCGCGTCGGAGATGGGGATGACATCGGCGCGGGTGCCGTCCCGGCGGCTCATCGGCTGCTCCTGGGGGCGTTCGGTCGGGGCTTCCCACACTCTGGCAGCTGTCCGCCGCGCGCGGCCGCAGGACGCGCCCTCGGCCGCCCGGCCCGGGGCCCCGCCGTACCGCCCGGCCCGAAGCCCGCCGTTGCACCGGCCCGGGCCCCACCGCCCACCGCCCGTCCCGAGCCCCACCGCCCGTCCCGAGCCCCACCGCCCGCCCTGGGCCCCGCCGCCCGTCCGGGCCCCGTCGTACCGCCCGGTGCTACCACGGTCGGCCCCGGGGCGAGGAGTACTCGTCAACTCCGCCGAAGTGCCGTACCGGTGTGGCTAGGCTGGCCGGGACAGGACGTCGGCCGGACGTCGGGAGGAGAGAGCCGCTGTGACGAACGTGGAAACGGCAGGGGGGGCCGCGGGGGACACCGCCGCGGAGGTCCGGGAGCTCGCGCCGAGCGGGAAGCCGAGGGTGGACTTCACCGGCGCCGAGTGGCTGTGCAGCAGTCAGGGCGTGGGTGACGTTCAGATCGCCTTCGTGGACGGCTACATCGGCATGCGGGACGGCCGCCAGGAGGACGGGCCGGTCCTGGTCTTCACCCCCGGGGAGTGGCGGGCCTTCGTGCTGGGCGCCCGGGACGGCGAGTTCGACCTCACCTGAGCGCGTGCGCCGGGCGGGTCATCCGCACGCGGCCGGCCCGGGCCTCCGCCGGGGGTCCGGGCCGGCCGGGAACCCGCTCGCGCGGGGCGGCGGAGCCGGTTCGGCGGCCGCGGTGGGGCCTGTCCGTTTCGGGCTGCTTGCGGTCAGATCACGATTGAGCGTGGCACGTCACGATTTCTGTTGACTGTTAGACAAACGCCGCTCAGAGTATGAGCACAGGCAGACGCCGTGCCCACCGCCCCCACGCGGCCAGACACGGCGCCTGCTGTGCGGCCCGGCAGCGCTGCCGGACCTTCCTCCCAGTCATCCCCTGCGCACCGGGGTGCGTCGGCCGGTCCCGACCCCACGAGGGGGCCGGCAGTCGCCGGGAGGGTGGCTCCGAGACCGAGAGCGACTCGGACGCGGCGCCGGTGTGCTCGGGACCCGCACGCCCCCACGCGGCGGCGTCCCGAGCAGATCCGCGAGTGCGACGGGCCGGGGCCCCGCGGACCTTGCTTGTGTGGCATCGAACTGTTGGCTTGTGTGTGCTGTGCGGTGTGCGGACGACGAAGCTGGGTGCTCGGCGGTTCGGCACGACTATGTGCACAGTGAGGGAAACGCGTGTAGGGCCGCGTTGCGACATGCCGTCCCCCCGGAGGGTGAAACCCAGAACGGCTGTCGTGCTGAACCGAACGTAGCCCGGACGGTTGCTCAGAGTCAACATTGGTCTCTGAGCGTGGATCACCGTCCGTCGCCCGACCCACCCCGCGAGCGCGGTCTGCCGGGCACGTACGATGTTCCCATGTCTTTTCTCCGCCGTCGCTCCGGACAGCCCACCGGCCCGGACTTCGACGTGCTCGCGATGGACCCCGGGGACTGGCCCGGAGACTTCGGCGCAGCCATGATGACCGGCCCGGACGGCTCCTGCCAGGGGATTTTCCTGCGCTACGACCTGTTCGGCGGCAGAGGCCCGGCGATGTTCATCGGGAACCTCCCCGAGGGGTCGCCGGCCCGCGACACCGGTGACAGCGTGCCCTTCGAGATCAGGCAGCTGCTCGCCGCGCTGGAGAACGACGAACCGGTCGAGTTCGTCTCGGCGGAGGACTTCCCGGTCATGCTCGGGGACGACCTGCTGATCGTGAAGAAGGTCAAGGTCAGCGAGGGTCGGGTGTACTGCTCCCAGTTCGGGCGCAGCGACGGCGTCCAGGTCACCATCGCCTCCTGGGACCGGCCGATTTCGGACGACCTGTACCAGCTGCTGAAGCCGCTCCCGGCGGACATGTTCCAGCAGGGCTGACCTTCCTCCGGCGGCCACCGGAGACCGGCCCGGGCATCGGGTTCCGGCCATCCGCCCCCGGCCACCGGCCGGCCCTCGCCGGACCGTCGACGGACCCGTCCGTCGGGCCGCCGGCGCCCCCGAGGGCGTTCCCGGGGCGGCCCCGGGCGGCGGTTCCGGTACGAGCGACCGGTGCCTCGGCGCGCGCCCGCGGCCGTACCGGCCCACGGCCACCGCTTGACGGTTGCGATCACCGCTTCGTACAGTCGCGAGCATGTCGTGCCGTCTCCCGCTGCTGACCCGTCGCAGCTATCTGGACCTGCGGCGCACCGCCAGCGCGGCGTGTCCGGGCCGCTGAGGGGGATTTGTCCCCAGGCGGTCCGTCGCCGGCCCCGTGTGGCCGGCACCATCCGGGGGCGGTGCGCAGGCGTGCCCCGGGCCGCCGACCGGAACCGCGCGCCCGTCCCGGCGTGCCGCCCGCAGTTGCCGAGCCCACGCTGCCGCCCGGAGGCACCAGCACCATGACCACGACGACCGCTCCCGTCGCCGAACCCTCGCCCGTCGCGGCCGCCCTTGCCCGGCTGCCCCGGGTGGTCGACCTGCTCGCCGCCCGCGCCGAGGAGCACGACCGCGACGCCACCTTTCCCTACCAGGGCATCGAGGCCGTGCACGAGGCCGGGCTGCTCACCCTGACCGTGGCGCAGCGGTACGGCGGTCCGGGCGGGACGCTCGCCGACACCGTTCGGATGCTCGCCCAACTCGGGCGCGGTGACGCCTCGGTGGCGGTGGTCACCGCCTTCACGTTGCTGCAGCACGCCGAGCAGGCCCGGGTGGCGCTCTGGCCGGCGGCCGGATACCGGCGGCTGCTCACCGAGTCCAGGCGCGGGCCTGCGCTGGTCAACACCCTGAGCGCGGAGCCGGGCGTTCCGAGCGGTCCGGGAGGCCCCGGCGGGGCGCCGGCCACGGTCGCCCGGTGGGACGGCGAGGGCTGGCTGCTGACCGGACGCAAGACCTACTGCGCCGGTGCCGAGGCACTGGCCTGGATGGCGGTCACGGCGCGGACCGACGAGCCGGTGCCCCGGGTCGGCACCTTCCTGGTGCGCGGGGAGAGCGAGGGCGTCGAGGTCGACCCCACCTGGGACCAGCTGGGCCTGCGCGCCAGCGCCGGCCACGACGTGCTGTTCGACGCCGTCCGGGTGCCGGCGGACCTGGCCCTCGGCCTGGGCGCCCCCGGCGGCGCACCGGTGGCCGGGGGGCGGG
>NZ_JBSGFD010000080.1:0-37605 GCF_053603215.1 Kitasatospora sp. NPDC004240
CTCGGGCGTCTCGGTGCGCCCCCCGCGTCCGGACGCCCGCTGCGCGGCGCGGCGCTCGGCGCGCCCCGGCGACGCGGGGGCGGCCGGTATGACGGTGGTCTCGGCTTCGCTGTTCACTCGGGCACGCTTTCTGTTCGGAGCGGTCGGTCCGGTGCCGGCGCGGGGCCGACACCTAGGAGACCCCCGGGTGGTGCGACGATAACGAAAAAGTACGAATCGATTTCCGGCCAGTCCGTGCAACCGGCGGCGGGGTCGCCGTCCGCCGGTCGCCGTGGGCGGGTCGCCGTGGGCGGGTCGCCGTGGGCGGGTGGCCGCGGGCCGCGACGGGCCGGAGGTCAGCCCCGGTCGGCGGCCGGGGCCATGTCGTACGTGACGAACATCGTCCGCGTGGCGACCTGATCGTACTTGGAGCGCGCGCGGTGGTTGTCGTCGGCCGTGATCCAGCGGACGGTGTTCCACCCGCGCTCGGCGGCGATCCCGCGCAGCCGGGCGAGCAGCAGGTCGACCGCGCCGCCGCCGCGGACCTCGGGACTGACGAACAGGTCGTCCAGGAACCCGGCGACCGCGCCGTGCAGCGGCCGGACGAAGGGCCGGAAATGCGCCAGGCCCACCGGGGTGCCGTCGGCGTCCCGGGCGAGCAGGCACTCCAGCTCGTGGTCGGGGTCGGTGAGCCAGGACCAGACCAGCTCGGCCTTCTCCTCGCTCATCGGGACCTCGTAGAACGCGGTGTAGCCGCGGAAGAGCTCGCGCCAGGCGGCGAAGTCGGCGGCCTCCGGGCCGGTGATGGTCCAGCGGGCCGCCGTGGGGGCGGCCGGGGCATCGGGGGTGGTGGTTCCGGTGGACGTCATGGGGTGCTCCCGGGGGTCGTTCGTGGACGGCGCGGGGCCGGCACGGTGCTCGTTCCGCCGCCAGCATGACGGCCCGTCGGATGCCGGCCGATCGACATCCCGGACAACGGGGCCGCCGGTCCGCTCCATCCCGGCGGGTGCGTGCCGGGCCCGGAATGGCCGGAACCCGTCACCGGTCGGGAGCGCCCGCCCGTCGTCGCGTGTCCGGTGGACCGCGCGCGGGCGGTCCACCCATCCTGGAACCCGCCCCGGCGCCGAGCCCCGGCGCCCCGCCCCTGCGCCGAGCCCCTGCGCCCTGCCCCGAGAACCGTCCCGAAGCCCGCCCCGGCGCCCCGTCCCGGAAGGTCCCGCCCGCCGTCGTCGCGGCACCCGTGCCCCGGAGGATCCGATCCGCATGCTGCTGCACAGTCTCGCCGTCACCTCCCGGGCCGTCGCCGCCGAGTCCGGGCGCCGCGCCAAGATCACCCTGCTCGCGGAGCGGCTGCGCGAGCTCGGACCGGACGAGGGCCCGGCGGCGGTGGCCCTGCTGTCCGGCGAGTCGCACCGGCTGCGCACCGGTGTCGGGCCCGCCGCCCTGCGCGACCTGCCGCCCGCCGCGCAGGCGCCGACGCTCGGCGTACGGGAGACGGAGCGGGCCCTGGAGCGGCTGGCCGGCGTGCACGGCGCGGGTGCGCAGGCCGAGCGGCGCCGACTGCTGGACGAGCTGTTCGGCCGGGCGACCGAACCGGAGCAGGCGTTCCTGCGGGCGGTGCTGGTCGGCGAGCTGCGCCAGGGCGCGCTGGACGCGGTGGTGGCGGACGCGGTCGCCCGGGCCGCGGGGGTGCCGGCGGCGGCGGTGCGGCGGGCGCTGATGTTCCGGGGTTCGGCGCGGGCGGTCGCCGGGGCGGCGCTGACCGGCGGGGTCCCCGCGCTGGACGCGTTCCGGCTGGAGGTCGGCCGTCCGGTCCGTCCGATGCTGGCGGCCTCGGCGCCGGACGTGCCCGCCGCGCTGGAGCGGATCGGGCCCGGGGAGCCGGCCGTGCTGGAGTGGAAGCTGGACGGCATCCGGGTGCAGGTGCACCGGGACGGCGCGGAGGTCGGGGTGTTCACCCGCGGCCTGGACGACATCACCGCCCGGGTGCCCGAGGTGGTCGCGGCCGCCCGCGCGCTGCCGGTGGACTCGGCGGTGCTGGACGGCGAGGCGATCGCGCTGGGCCCGGACGGCCGGCCCCGCCCGTTCCAGGAGACCGCGGCCCGCACCGCCACCCGGCGGGACCCGGAGCGGCTGCGCGCCGAGGTGCCGCTGAGCGTGTACTTCTTCGACCTGCTGCACCGCGACGGCGAGGACCTGGTGGACCGGCCCGGCCGGGAGCGCTGGGCCGCCCTGGCCGGGGCCGTACCGGCGGAGCTGCGGGTCGCCCGGACCGAGACCGCCGACCCGGACGCGGCGCTGGCGTTCTTCCGCGACACGCTGGCGCTCGGCCACGAGGGCGTGCTCGCCAAGGACCCGGCGGCCGGATACGCGGCCGGGCGGCGCGGCGCCGGATGGATCAAGGTGAAGCCGCGGCACACCCTGGACCTGGTGGTGCTGGCCGCCGAGTGGGGCACCGGGCGGCGGCGCGGGTTCCTCAGCAACCTCCACCTGGGCGCCCGCGCGGCGGCCGAGGAGCCCGGCCTCGGGCCCTGGGTGATGCTCGGCAAGACCTTCAAGGGACTGACCGACGAGACCCTCGCCTGGCAGACCGGGCAGTTGCTCGCGCGGGAGGTCGAGCGTGACGCCTACACCGTGAGGGTCCGGCCGGAGCTCGTCGTCGAGATCGCCTTCGACGGCGTCCAGCGCAGCCCGCGCTACCCGGCGGGCCTCGCACTGCGGTTCGCCCGGGTGCTGCGCTACCGCCCGGACAAGGACGCCGGGGAGGCGGACACCGTGGCCACCGTACGGCAGATCGCGGCGGCCGAGGGAGGCTGACCACGACGGCCCGGCCGATCGTCAAACCCCTTTGCGAGTACGACTTCCACGGACGGGCGCCGGCCGCGCGGAACCGGCCATTCTGCCGAATCCCCGGACCGCAACCTTCGTGTGCGACGCAGCGGCGGGTTACGTTGGGCCGGAAGACCGACGGGGGCGGACGGCCCGGCCGGATCCGGGACCCACCGGTGTGAAGAGGTACCCGAACCATGCAGGTGAGCATCGACCAGGACCGCTGCTGCAGCGCGGGGCGCTGCGTGGTGACGGCGCCGAGCGTGTTCGAACAGGACGACCTGGACGGCGTGGTGAGACTCCGCCGCCCGGTGCCGGAGGCCGGGGAGTTCGCCGACGTACGGCTCGCCGCCGAGCTCTGCCCGGGCGGCGCGATCACCGTCGTCGAGGAGAACCCGCGCTGAGGCCGGTCCGACGCCCGTAGAGGAGAGCCGCCTTGACCACCACCCCCACGTCCCCCACCTCCCCCGACTCCCCCAGCACCCCCGACTCCCCGGTCCGCGGCGGCGAGGGGACCGCGCCACCCGTTCAGGTCCCCGCGCCGCACGACCGGGGCTGCCCCTTCGACCCGCCGCCCGCCTACACCCGGGCCGCCCGCGAGGGCGCCGTCACCCGTGCCGAGCTGCCCGACGGCAGCCCCTGCCTGCTGGTGACCGGCTACCAGGAGGTGCGGGCCGTCCTCTCCGACCGGCGGTTCAGCGCCGACGCCCGCCACCCCGGATTCCCCTTCTTCGCCCCCGGCCGGCGCGAACTCGCCGCCACCCGACCGAGCTTCATCCGCCTGGACGACCCCGAGCACGCCCGGCTGCGCCGCATGGTCACCGGGGACTTCCTGGTCAAGCGGATCGAGGCGATGCGTCCGGACATCCAGGCGATCGTCGACGACGCCCTCGACCGGATGACCCTGCACGGCTCCCCCGCCGACCTGGTCGCCGAGTTCGCGCTGCCGGTGCCGTCCCTGGTGATCTGCCTGCTGCTCGGCGTCCCGTACGAGGACCACGCGCGCTTCCAGCGGCTCAGCCGCACCCTGCTCAGCAACAGCGTCGTCCAGGGTGAGGTCGCCCGGGCGCAGCGGGAGATGCTGGACTACCTGGGCGGCCTGGCCGAGGCCAAGCGGGAGCGGCCCGGCGACGACATCCTGAGCCGGCTGGCGGCCCGCGACGACCTGGATCCCGCCGAGGCCGCGGCCACCGGACTGCTGCTCCTGGTCGCCGGTCACGAGACCACCGCCAACATGACCGCGCTGGCCACCCTGCACCTGCTGCGCCGTCCCGAGCAGGCGGCCCGGCTGGTCGCCGACCCGGCGGCGGTGCCCGGCGCGGTCGAGGAACTGCTGCGGCACCTGACCATCGTGCACACCGGGCTGCCGCGGGTGGCGCTGGCCGATGTGGAGGTGGGCGGCACGCTGGTGCGGGCCGGGGAGGGGGTGATCGCCATGCTCTCCACGGCGAACCGGGACGGGGAGGTGTTCGGCGGCGGCCCGCACGATCCGGTGGCCGAGCCGGACCTGGACCGGGACGCCCGCCGTCACCTCGCCTTCGGCTTCGGCGTCCACCAGTGCCTCGGCCAGCCGCTGGCCCGGGCCGAACTGCAGATCGCGCTGGCCACGCTGTTCCGCCGGCTGCCGGGGCTGCGGCTGGCGGTGCCGGAGCGGGAGCTGGTGTTCCGGCCGGACGCGCTGGTGTACGGGGTGGAGTCGCTGCCGGTCGCCTGGTGAGGCGCGGCGGGAGCCGGGTGGCCGGGGTCGGCCGGGGTCGGCGGCCGAGCGGGGTCGGCGGCCGGGCGGGGGTGACCGGAGGCGGCCGGGCAGGCGTGACCGGAGGCGGCCGGGCAGGCGTGACCGGAGGCGGCCGGGGGTCGGTGGCCGGCTCGGGCGTGACCGGGCCGGGCGGCCGCGGGTCACGCCCGGTTGGCCCCGGCCCCGGTGCGGAGGCAGGCTGGTAGGGCGAGAGACACACTCGGCCCGGCGGCCGTCCGCGCGGCGTCGTCGCACCGGTCGACCGGCCGGCCGAGGGAACGGAGCCCGCGATGACCGACATGAGCGAACGGTCCCAGGTGAGCGTCGACCAGGACGACGACATCCGCGCGGCCGACCCGGAGGAGGGCATCACCTCGATGCAGAACCTCCACGCCCAGGACACCTCGCAGGCCGAGGGCGACGCCCTGGAGGAACCGGAGGACATGGTTTAGCACCGCCGCGGTCCGGACGGAGGCCGGACCGCAGGAACGGATGGACGCGAGGAGGCCGCCCCGACCGCGGGCGGCCTCCGCGACCGCCGGTGTCGCTGCCGGATGGGCGGCGGACCGGCGGGGGAGGATAAAACGCATGAGCGAGCAGCAGCAGAGCGAGCAGCGGCAGGCCGGGCAGCAGGAGGACGTCGGGCAGCGGGGCGGCGAGCAGCGCGGGGCGCGGCCGGTCGACCCGAGGGCGTCCTGGGCGACCTGGACCACGCAGTCGATCATCAGCGGTCCCGGCGGGGTCACCACGGTCGAGGTCGGCCCGATCTCCGGCGACCTGACGGTGCACACCACCTGGGTGGACGGCGAGGCGCGGCTGACCGTCCAGTACACGGGAGCGCTGGACTGGTACACCGTGGAAGGCAGCCCCGTCCCGGCCGCCGACGAGATCACGGCGCGGGCGATCCACCAGGCCATCGTGAACGGCGTGAAGACCGGCGGCGGCGCCCGCGCCCCGCAGGCACCACTCGCCTGACCCTCCCGCAGGCGCTCGCCCGGCCTACGTCCTGTCCCCGCCGTGTCTCCCGGGGGCGGCGGCGATCCAGTACCCGGGGTCGGCCGGGCGGTGCGGGCGCAGGTCGTCGCGGACCTCCTTGCCGAGCCTGCGGGTGTCCCGGCGGTTCACGGTGGCGCCGATGCCCGCGCCGACCAGCAGCGGGGTCAGCGAGGGCAGCTTGCGCAGGGTGCTGCGGGTGAGCCGTCGGCGGACCTGCTGGCGCACCTCGGCGCCCAGGGCCATCGCCGTGAAGCCGGCCGGGGTGACGATCGCCCGGTCGATGCCGCGCCGGTTGGCCCAGGCGGAGACGTAGGCCATCGCCCGCTGGGAGGTCGTGCCGGGGGCCGGCAGGCCGTACACCTCGTGCAGCTCCGCGATCAGCTTGATCTCCACGGCCGCCACGGCCAGCGTCTCGGCGGCGATCTCCACGGGCATCGCCGGGGGCTTCGGCAGCATGGCGGCCGCGCCCACGCCCGCGCCGAGCGCGGCGGAGGCGCGGGTGGCGCCGGCGACCAGCAGGTCGGCCAGCGCCTCGGAGTCCGGGGCGTCCGGGTGCTGGGCCCGCAGCGCGGCCAGGTCGCGGACGGGGATGCGGGGCGCCGCCTGGAACAGCCGGTCGGCCATCACCTTGCTGCCGACGGCCGCGCCCTTGGCGGCCGCCCGGCCGCCACTGCCCAGCATCCGGCTCACCTGGGCCACCAGCGCCGCCGCGCGCCGGCGGCCGCGATCGCCGCCGTACTCGGTGACCTGCCACCCGCCGGCGTCGGGCTTCACCGGCAGTCCGGGGGCGGCGGGCGCGCCCGGCGCCACGGTCTCCCCGGCCCCGGGCTCCTCCGCGGGCCGCTCCAGTTCCTCGACCAGCTCGGCGAGCTCCTCGGCGACGTACTCGGGGGTCGGCTCGTCCTGCCGGGAACGGCCCGGCCTCCTGAAGATTGCCATGCCGTTCGCCTACCCGTCCGCCCGCCGGCCCACCCCTGCCGGGCCGCCGGCCGGGTGTGCCGCCGGGCCGGCGACGGCGGCGTGCGCGGGCCCTCCGGAGCCCTCCCGCCACGGGCTGTCCGGCCCGTGGACTAGAGTCTGAGCCGCCCGGGGCCGTCGCGGCCCCTCGCCCGGCGGAACAACCCGGGCTGTCGTGCCTCCGCGCGTGGTTTCGCCGGAGGTCCTTGGTGGGGGATGCTTCGCAATGCGGACCGAACACCCGGCGCTGCCCGGGTACGAACTCGTCGGTGTGCTCGGTCAGGGCGGCTTCGCCACCGTCTACCGGGCGCGGCAGCTGGCCGTGGGCCGGGAGGTCGCGGTCAAGATCGACAGCCGGGTGCTCTCCAACGAGCGGGACCGGCAGCGGTTCCTGCGCGAGGTCACCGCCGCCGGGCAGCTGTCCGGCCACCCGCACGTGGTCACCCTCTACGACGCGGGCGTGCTCCCGGACGGCCGGCCGTTCATGGTGCTGGAGCTGTGCCCGAACGGCTCACTGGCCGACCGGCTGCGCACCGGCGGGCCGCTGCCGGTGGTGGAGGCGCGCAACGTCGGGGTCAGGATCGCCGACGCGCTGGCCGCCGCCCACGCCGCCGGGGTGCTGCACCGGGACGTCAAGCCCGGCAACATCATGATCAATCCGTACGGCGCGGTGGCCCTCGCCGACTTCGGGCTGGCCGCGATGCCGCGTCCCGGCCACGAGCTGTCGGCCACCCGGGAGGCGCTGACGCCCGCCTACGCGCCGCCCGAGGCGTTCCGGCTGGCCGACCCGACGCCGGCCGGGGACGTGTACTCGCTGGCCGCCTCGGTGTACGCGCTGCTGCGCGGGCGCCCGCCGCACTACCCCGACCAGGGGGACCTGAGCCTCGCCGAACTGATCGTCCGCCACGAGCACCCGCTGCCCGACCTGCCCGGCGTGCCGCCGGGCCTGACCGAGGTGCTGCGGCACGCCATGGCGGCCGACCCGGCGCACCGGCTGCCGTCGGCCGCCGCGCTGCGCGACGCCCTGGAGGCGGCGGAGCTGCACACGGCGGTCCTGCACTCGCTGCCCGCCCGGCCCGCGCCGGCCGGGCCGCCCGTGCCGCTGTCCCAGGCTCCGGTGGCCGGGGCCGGCGGGGTAGCCGTGCCCGGGAGCGCCGCGCCCGTGCCCGGGCAGCAGCACACCGGGCCGGTGACCGTCGAGCCCACCGAGCCGGGGAAGGCGCCGCGGCGCCGGCGGATCCTCGGCCTGGCGCCGGCCGCGCTGTTCACCGCGGTGGCGGTGCTCGCGACGGCCAGCCTCGGCACAGCCGCCTACCTGAACCTGCGCGAGGACGGCGGCACCGGCGCCACGCCGCCGGCCACGGCGGCCAGCGGATCGTCCACCGTCGGGCCGTCCGGCGCGTCGGGTGCTTCGGGCGCGACTCCGAAGGCGGCCCCCTCGGCGAGCGCGACCACGGCCTTCCAGGTGCCGGTGACCACCCAGAACTGCCCGGCGTCCGGTGTGACGGGCGCGGGCGGCGCCTGCACCCGGACCGCCGAGTGCTGGACCGGCATGGTGGTGATCCTCGGCGTCGTCCGGATCAACCAGGCCGACTGCGCGGTGGAGCACGCCTGGGAGACCTTCGCGATCGCCCCGCTGCCGGTGGACGGCACCACCGTCAACCAGGAGGAGCTGGAGAAGCACCCCCAGGTCCGCAAGGTGTGCTCCCCCGAGGTCCTGGCCGCCTCCCGGACGGGCGCGGCCGCCTCGATCCCGGCGGACAAGTGGCTGATCGAGGTGCTGCCGCCCACCGAGCTCCAGTTCGCCCAGGGGCTGCGGGTCTACCGCTGCGTCGCCAGGACCACCGACGAGGGGACGAGCGGCACCCACTTCCGCCCGCGCGCCTGAGCCCGGGGCTCCCGGGCCGGAGCGCGGGCCCGGGGTTCGGGCCGGCCGCGCGGTTCAGTGGGTGATCTCGACCCCGCGCCAGAACGCCACCCGGCCCCGGACGTGCTCCGCCTCCGGCTTCGGGTCGGCGTAGAACCAGGCCGCGTCCGGGTTGACCGCCCCCTCCACGTGGAGGGTGTAGTACTCGGCGGTCCCCTTCCAGGAACAGACCGTGGTGGTCTCCGAGGGGCGCAGGTACTCGGCGCGCACGGAGTCCAGCGGGAAGTAGTGGTTGCCCTCGACGACGGTGGTGTCATCGCTCTCGGCGATGACCGTGCCCTGCCAGCTCGCTGTGGTCATGCCACCGATTCTGCCCGAGCGCTCCCCGCCCCGGGTCCGGAACGACCGGACCCGGGGCGGGGAGCGCGGTGTGCCCTACGGCAGCGGCTGGGCGTGGACCGGCAGGTGCGGGGACTGGTGGCCTCCGCTGGCGAGCATCCGCACCTCGCCCGCGTCGCTGATCTCGGCCCGGACGATGCCGCTCGCGTCCTCGTACACGGGGTGGCCACCGGGGCCCTTCGTGGTGGTGCGGCTGACCACCACGACGTCCTGCGGTGCCTGGGTACCGGGGGTGCCGGGGAAGGTCAGGGCGTAGCGGTTGGCGGGGGTGGCGGGGTTGGCGGTGTTCATCACCGGCCTCCTGGTCCGGGTCGGGCCCGTGGTCTCGCGGACGGCGGGCTGGCCTATGCGGCGGCGATGCCGGTGGCGGGATCGGTGTCGGGGTGGGGCCTGCGGGAGCCGCCGCGGACCTCCAGCTCCTCCAGCAGGCGGGCGGTGGCCTCGGTGACGGCTTCCACGGCGCGGTCGAAGGCCTCCCGGTTGTGCGCAGCGGGGGCCCGGAAGCCGGACACCTTGCGGACGTACTGGAGGGCGGCCGCGTGGATGTCCTCCTCGTCGACCTCGGGTGTCACGGGTGGTCTCAACGTCTTGATGCTGCGGCACATGCCCCCAGTCTGGCGCGGGCGGGCCCGGCTGGCGAGTGTCGGCGGGGAGCGGCGCGCCGGAACGGGCGGGCGGCCCGGCCGATCGCCGCCCGGGGCGGCGGCGCGTCGTCGCACCGGCGCCGGCCCGTCGCCGACGGGTCACCGCAGGGTCACCACCGGGACGCACCACGCCCTCGTCACGCCATTAGGATGCCGAAACGACAAATCACCCTTTCGGACCTGTCGAGCCCTCCGCCAGGACCTCACCCGTTGCCCGGCCCCGCCGCCCCGCCCTCTCGGGAGCCCGGTCCGGGATACCCACGTCCTCTGAGCCGGAGCCCCTGATGCCCCTCGCGCTGGTCGCCCTCGCCGTGACCGCCTTCGCCATCGGTACGACCGAGTTCGCCGCCATGGGCCTGCTGCCACAGGTCGCGGACAGCCTCGACGTCTCCATCCCGCGGGCGGGGTGGCTGATCTCCGCGTACGCGATCGGCGTGGTGATCGGGGCACCGCTGCTGACCGCCGTCGCCGCCCGGCGCCCGCGCAAGGCGGTGCTGGTGGCGCTGGCGGGGCTGTTCACGGCCGGCAACCTGCTGTGCGCGGTGGCACCCGAGTTCTGGTCGCTCGCGGTGGCGCGGCTGGTCACCGGGCTGCCGCACGGCGCCTTCTTCGGCGCCGGGGCGGTCGCCGCCGCCGAACTGGTGGCCCCGCACCTGCGAGCCCGGGCCGTCGCGGTGATGTTCTCCGGGCTGACCGTCGCCAACATCGTCGGGGTACCCGCCGCGACCCTGCTCGGACAGCGGCTGGGCTGGCGCGCCACCATGCTGGTGGTGGTCGTGATCGGCGCGGCCGGAACGCTCGCGATCGCCCGGCTGGTACCCCCGCTGCCCTCACCCGAGCGGGCCGGGCTGCGGCACGAACTGTCCGCGTTCCGCAGCGGGCAGCTCTGGCTTGCCCTGGCCACCGTGGTCTTCGGCTGCGGCGGCTTCTTCGCCTGCTACAGCTACATCGCTCCGCTCCTCACCGAGGTCTCGGGGTACGCCACCGGGTCGGTGACGCTGGTGCTGGCGCTGTTCGGGGTGGGGATGACGATCGGCAACGTGCTCGGCGGGTTCGCCGCCGACCGGGCGCTGCGCCCGACCGTCTGCGTCTCCTTCCTGCTGCTCGCGGTCACGCTGGCCGTCTTCGCCGTCACCGCGCGGACCGAGTGGTCGGCGGCGCTGACCGTGGTGCTGATCGGGCTGTTCGGGTTCGCCCTGGTGCCGGCCGTACAGACCCTGGTGCTCCAGAAGGCCAGCAGTGCACCGGCCCTCGCCTCCGCGACCGTGCAGGGGGCGTTCAACCTGGCCAACGCCCAGGGCGCCTACTTCGGCGGGCTCGCTCTGGACGCGGGCCTCGGCTGGACCTCCCCGACCCTGGTCGGCTCCGGGCTGGCCGCCTCGGGCGCCGCGATCGCGGTGGCGGCCTGGGCCGCCGACCGCCGGCGGACGCCGGGGGCGGAGCCGGCCCCGGTGGTGACCACCGGGGCGCCCGAGGCCGTGGCGGTCCGGTGACCGGGGCCGGGGCCGTGACCGGGGCCGGGGAGGCCCCGGCCGGGGGGCCGGCTACCCGGCGTCCGGCAGCGGCTCGACGGACCGGTGGGCGTCCGCCAGCAGTAGGTAGCCCTCGCCGTTGGCCTTGATGCCGGCCTTCTCGTCCTCGGTCAGCGCCCGCAGCACCTTGCCCGGCACCCCGGCCACCAGGGATCCGGCCGGCACGGCCATACCCTGCCGCACCACCGCACCCGCCGCGATCAGCGAGCCGGTCCCGATCACGGCGCCGTTGAGGACGGTGGAGTTCATGCCGACCAGGACGTCGTCCTCCACCGTGCAGCCGTGCAGCACCGCGTTGTGGCCGACCGAGATCCGCTCGCCGATCCGCAGCGGGAAGCCCGGGTCCGCGTGGAGGGTGCAGTTGTCCTGGATGTTGCTGCCGGCACCGACCGAGATGGACTCGGCGTCGCCGCGCAGCACGGCGCCGTACCAGACGCTCGCCCCGGCCGCGAGCGTGACGTCCCCGACGACGACCGCGTTCGGCGCGACGAAGGCCGTCGGGTCGACGGTGGGCACCCGGCCCTCGACCGCGGCGATCAACGGCTCTGCCATGTCTCATCCTCCTGGTGCTCCGCTGCCCGCCTGCCGGTGGGCCCGGCCATGATCGCACCGGGACGGGGAGGTACCGGCGGCCGGGGCGTGCCGGACGGCCCGGGGCCGGGCCCGGTGGCTCAGAGCCGGCCGTACCCGGACGCCTTGGCGGCGCCCGTCCCGGGTATCGCGATGCCCGGAACGGCCGGCTTCGTACCGCTCGGAGTGCCGGAGGCCGGAGTGCCGGGGGCCGGAGTGCCGGGGGCCTGGGTACCCGGCGCCGGGGTGCCGGGGGCCTGGGGCCCGCAGAGGCCGGCCACCGTCAGGGCGTCAACGGCCCGCCCCGCGGCCTCCGGGTCGGACTCGTCGTACGGGTTGTAGGAGGCCGCGAACTGGCGCCGGCCGTCGCCGAGCAGCGTCGTCCCGTACCCGGGGATGCCGCCGCCGTGGCCCCAGAACTCGCCGCAGGGCAGCACCACCTTCATCAGGCCGAGGCCGTAGTCGATCCCGAAGCCGCTGTCGACCGTCCGCTTCATCTCGGCGAGCTCGGCCGGGCCCAGCAGCCGGCCGCCGAGCAGCGCCGCGTCGAAGCGGGCGAGGTCGGCGGTGGTGGAGATGCCGGCGCCGGCCGCGTCCGCCATCGACGGGTTCAGCAGGGTGACGTCGGCCGGGCCGGCGGCCGTCTTGAAGTAGCCGTGGGCGTGCGGGCCGGGGACGAAGGGCGAGGTGGTCGGCATCGAGGTGGAGCGCAGTCCGAGCGGGCGGATGATCCGGCGCTCGACCTCCTCGGCCCAGCCGCGGCCGGTGACCTTCTCGATCAGCATCCCGACGAGGACGTAGTTGGTGTTGGAGTAGCGCCAGCCCTGGCCGGGCGCGAAGTAGGGGTCGTGCCGGAAGGCGATGTCGACGAGCTGCTGGGGCCGGTACGTGGTCCAGCGTCCGCTCGTCAGCCAGCGCTGGACGACGGCCGGATCGCCCTGGGGGCCGGCGAGGAAGTCGAACGCCGGGTCCTCCAGGTAGTTGTAGAGGCCGCTGGTGTGGTTGAGCAGCTGCCGCACGGTGATCGCGCCGCCGCCCGGCACCGTGCCGGGCAGATGACGCTCGATCGGATCGTCCAGGCCGATCCGGTGCTCGGCGACCAGTTGCAGGACCACCGTCGCGACGAAGGTCTTGGTCACGCTGCCGATCCGGAACCGGCCGTCGGCCGTGGCCGGGGCGCCGGTGCGCAGATCGGCCCGGCCCGCCGCGCCCTTCCAGACGGTGCGGCCGTCCTCGCGGACCAGGGCCAGCGCGGCGGAGGCGCCGCCCTGCTCCACGACGGCGCGCACCGCCGCGTCCAGCGCGGCCCGCTCGCCTCGGCCCGCGGCCGCGGGCAGGGCCTCGTCGACGCTCACCCCGGCCCCCTCGTCGACGGCGACCACCCGGTAGCCCGGGCCCGTCCCCGCCGACCCGGTGGCCGAGGCGGCCGGGGCGAGGGCGGACAGCAGGCCGGCACCCGCGAGCGCCACCACGGCCGTACGCGCCACCGAGGCGCCCCACCGTCCGCGTCCGCCCGCACCCGTCCTCCCCCTCCCTGTCCGGATTCCCGCCGTCCGGATTCTCGCCGTACGGTCCCCTGCCGCCCGTGCCGCCCGCCCCATGCCGCCCTCCCGAGTCCGCCCGGCGGAGGCCTCGGCCTCCGCCCCGATTCACGACGGCTGACACGTTGCCAGGCGGACCGGGTGGGTGTCGTCAGACCCAGGTCCGGTACGGGTACGACCGTGGGGCGATTTCCGTCTACCCCTCCAGGGCGACACCGACCCCGAGGAATGCCAGGGGCGCGCGAAGGGTGAACAACCCGCCGCGCGCCCCTGGTTCACTCGCCCGGCGGAGCGCGTCGGCGGCCCGGTCGGGGTCGCCGCCGGCCCGCTCCGCCGGCCCGGCCGACGTCTACTCGGCCGGCGCCTTGTCGCGCAGCACCTCGACGAACGCCCGCAGCCAGGCCGGGTGGTCCGGCCAGGCGCGGGCCGAGACGACGACCCCGTCCACCACCGCCTCGCCGTCGACGTACTCGCCGCCCGCCGCGCGCACGTCCGGCTCCAGGGCCGGGTAGGCGGCGCTGCGGCGGCCGTCGAGCAGCCCGGCGGTGGCGGTGATCAGCGGGCCGTGGCAGATCTGCGCCACCGGCTTGTCGCCGTCGAAGAAGTGCTTGACGATCCGCTGGACGTCGGGGTTGTTGCGCAGGTACTCGGGGGCGCGCCCGCCGGGGATGACCAGGGCCGCGTAGTCGGCCGGGTCCACGTCGGCGAGGGCGATGTCGGCGGGCCAGGTGTAGCCGGGCTTCTCGGTGTAGGTGTCGTAGCCCTCGACGAAGTCGTGGACGACGAACTGCAGCCGCTTGACGGACGGCGCCGCGATGTCGACCTGGTAGCCCTCCTCGCGCAGCCGCTGGTACGGGTAGAACACCTCCAGCGACTCGGCCGCGTCACCGGTGACCAGCAGGATCTTCGTTGGCATCGCCGACATCCCTCCATGAACGATCGTCAGATATGCGGCGGGGACGGGGAGATGACGCCCACGCCGAACCGTGGACCAACTTCCCGCACCCGACGCCGCCCGCGCAACAGGGCGCTCCGGGTGCGCGGCAGCGCGTACGCCGCCTCGCGCGCCGGCCGTCGGCGCGCACGCCTGGTACGCCCCCCGCGCGCCCTCGCGGGCTCCGGTTCATACACTCCAGGTGCCCGTGCCGTCTCCCACCAGCGGAGGAATCCCGCCCATGTCGGACCGCGTCACCTACCTCGTCCTGCCCGGCTACCAGAGCTCCGGCCCCGAACACTGGCAGAGCGTCTGGGAGGCCTCCGATCCGTCGGCGTTCCGGCGGGTGGAGCAGGAGGACTGGGACCACCCGGAGCCGGGCCCCTGGGTGGCCGCGCTGGACGCGGCCGTGGCCCGTGCCGCCGGGGCGGGCCCGGTGGTGCTGGTGGCGCACAGCCTGGGCTGCGCCACGGTCGCCTGCTGGGCGGCCGGGGCGCCGGCCGGCCGTACGGCGGCCGTCCGGGGCGCCCTGCTGGTCGCCCCGGCGGACATCGACCGGGCGGACGTCCCCGATCTGTTCCCCTTCCGCCCGATGGCCCTCACCCGCCTCCCCTTCCCCTCCGTGGTGGTCAACAGCACCGACGACCCGTGGGTGACCCCCGGGCGCGCCCGGGGCTTCGCCGAGGCCTGGGGCGCCCGCTACGTCGAGATCGGCGCCCACGGCCACATCAACTCCGACTCGGGCCTCGGCGACTGGCCGGCGGGCCGCGAGCTGCTGGCCGGGTTGTAGGGCCCGCCGCCCGGGCGGGCCGGGTCACCGGTGGCCCATGTGGCCGGTGGCCCGGGTTGTCGGTGGCCCGGGTTGTCGGTGGCTCCTGTCAGGCTGTGCGCGTGCTGATCGACGGAGACGACCACGGCCCGGCGGTCCCGGGCGAGGAGCTGCTGGACCACCCGGGCTTCTGGGCCGACCACCTGCTGGGGCTGTGCCGGCCGGCGCGGGACGATCCGCGGCCCGAGCCGGAGTGGTTCGGCGCCGACGGGGCCGACCTCGACGCGCTGGACGAGCTCTTGCGGGGCGGGCCCCACGCGACCGTGTTCCGGATACCCTTCGGCGCCGGCCACCAGGTCCTGCTGGTGCACGGCGGCCAGGCCCGGGGCGGCCGCGTGGAGTTCCTGCTCGACCGACCCGACCGGGGCCGGGCCGAGCTGCTCGCCGACTTCGAGGGCGAGCGGTACGGCCCGGGCCTGTCCTGGCGGGAGCTCACCCTGGTGGCGGGCGCCGACGACCCGGACGCGGACGGCGTCCACGACCGGGACGCCCGGCTGCTGCTCCTGCTCCCGCTCCTGAACGCCGACGGGCTGCCGGCACGGGCCGAGGAGCTGGTCCGAGCGGCGCTCGCCGCGGTCGGCGCCCCCGCCGACACGGCCCCGGCCGCGGCCGGGTACCTCCTCGCGGGCGCGCGGAGCGCCCCGTGGCACGACGGTTCCTGGGAGTCCCCGCTCAGCGGCGGCGGGCCGGACGACGCCGGGCCGGACCACGACGACGCCCCGGCGTTGTCCGCCGCGCTACGGGCGCTCGGCGCCACCGGGACCCCGGACGACTGAGCGCGACCCCGGCCACGGGGCCGGGGCGTGCCCGCCCGGGACCGTGCACGGGCTACGCCCGGGCCCGTACGGCGTCGCGCGACGGCGGTCGCTTGTACCGGTAGGGGCAGGCGAGTTGTTCCTGGATGGCGTCGGAGAGCAGGTCCTGCCGGCCCTTGAGGGCGTCCGCGATCTCCTGGTCGAGTGGGAACACCAGCTCCGCCGCGACGTTGTCCTGCACGATCCGGGCGAGGTTGTCGAGGGCGGTGGCGACCGGGTCGGCGGGGGTCTCGGCGGTCGGCAGGTCGAGCAGGTGGGTGTCCACCCGGGCGGGGTCCATGAAACGCCTGATGACGATCGTGTTCTGGTTGAGCACGGAGGTGGTCCAGATCGACAGCACCACGACGTAGAGGTCCTTCCAGCGCTGCTCGCCGACCCGGTCCCGCCAGCGGCGCATGACCGCCGCCACGCCGGCGATCTGGGCCATGGCGGCGTGGTACATGTTCGTGCGGATGTCGTCGTACACGCTGCCGGAGAACTCCGTGAAGGCGGTGATGCCGAAGCTGCCGCGACCCACGCACTCCCCCGCGAAGCGCAGGGCCGCGTCGAGGATCCGTGCGCAGGAGCGCGCGAGTTCGGGCGGCAGGTCGGCGGCCGCGAGCCGGCGGCGGGCGGTGGCGAGCGTGCCCGCGTGGTCCTGGAGCGGGCGGATCCAGCCGTCACCCTCGGGCCCCTTCAGGTACGGCGCGAGGATCGAGAAGGTCCCGAGCGGGACGTGCGCGATCGACTTGGCCAGCTCGAACACCTGCGGGACGGGGTGCAGGCTCTCCCGTTCGCCGCGGTGGACGAGGGTGTAGCGGCCGCCCCGCGAGTCGTTCTGGACGACGATGACCGGGTCGAGCCGCTCGGCGAGCCCGGACTTGAGGGTGGCGTAGTCGCGCCGCATGCCGGCGTTGACCGCGAGGAGCGCCTCCCGCGCCCGCCGGACCGGGTCGGAGAGGTGGGCGACCAGCTCCAGGTCGTGCGGGTCGACGTCCTCGGCGTGGTCGGCATGGTCGTCGCGCGCACCGCGGCCGGGGCAGGCGGTGTTCGGTGCGGTGTCGGTGTTCGGTGGGTTTCCTGTCATGCGGCCACCCTCCCCGTCCCGCGGTCCCGGTCTGAAGGGCCCGTCGTCCCGTTCGTCCGGCCGCGCGGAGGGTCGGCGGAGGGGCGGCGGAGGGTCAGCGCGGGGGTCGGCGCGGCGGGAGTCCGGCGGCCACCGCGAGCCGGTCCAGCTCCGCCACCGGCAGCGAAGGGTTGGCGGCCGCGGCGAAGGCGAGTTCACCGCCGTCCGCGTCCAGGGCGCGGTCGTCCAGCAGGGCGGCCAGCCGGGCCGCGGGGAGGCGGGGATGGCGGGCCGCGGCGGAGCGGACCCGGGCCTCGGGGTCGCGGGTGAGCCGGTCGGCGGGCCCGGGGGCGAGCTCCGGGTCCCGCAGGGCGAGCAGCCGCACCTCGGCCTCCGGGTGGTCGGCGAAGCGGGCCAGTCCCCGGGTGGGGAAGTCCGGGCGGGCCGTCAGTTCCTCGCGGGCCGGCCCCGGGTGGTCGAGGTAGGCGCCCACCAGCAGCTCCGGCGGGGCGTCCGGGTGGTGGAGGGCGAGCAGGACGCGGACGCCGAGGTCGGGGTCCCCGGCGAGGAGCGGCACCAGGTCGGCCGGCAGCCCGGGGTGGCCGGCGGCGTCGCGGCGCAGCAGCGGGTGGCCCGAGGTCGCGAGCCGACGGTGCTCGGCCCCGGTGCGGCCGGTCCGTTCGTACGGGTTCCGGGTGTACGCGTGCTCCTGGGTGACCCGGTAGTCGACGGCGGCGCGTTCGGCCTCGGTCAACGCGGGGTGGCGGGAGATCGCCAGGCGGACGTCGGGGTCGGGGTCGGTGGCGAGGACGGCGCGCTGGGCCGCGGTCAGCGCGGGGTGGCGGGAGATCGTTCGGCGGACGCCCGGGTCGGGATCGGTGACGAGGGCGGCGACCTCGGCGGGGCCGAGGTCGGGACGGTCGGCGGCGACCTCGCGCACATGGGGGTCCCGGTCACGGGTCAGCAGGGCGAGGACGTCGGCGGGCAGGCCGGGGTTCTGGGCGATCATCGCGCGTTCCTCGTCGCGTCCGGAGGCGAGGACGGCGCTCACGGTGGCGGGGTCGAGGAGGCCGTACATCAGCAGGTGGGTCCGCGCGTGGCAGGGCCGGTCGGGGACCGGGCCGGCCGGCTGTGCGGCCCGCTCGGCGGCCTCGCGGACCCGGTCATCGGGGTCGGCGAGCAGGGTCTCGCGTTCCTCGGGGGTGAGGGAGGACCAGCGCAGGGCGCCCTTGATCCGGACCTCGGGCACCGGGTGGGTGTGCATGGTCCGCAGGAACGACCGGTCGGCCACGCGGTACAGCCCGTCCAGGAGCTCGTTCTCGAACTCGGTGAGCATCCGGACGACGGCGGCGTCCGGCAGGGGCCGCGGCTGCGCCCAGGGCGGCGCCGGCATCGCACCGTACGGGCCGTCGCCGAGGGCGGCGCGGACGTGCCACTCGGGGTCGTCCACCAGGTGGGCGCGGTGGGCGGGGTCGGTGTGCGGGTTGCGGGCGAGGAAGCCGCGGGCCCGGGGATCGGAGTGGGCGACGATCGCGTCGACGACGGGCCCGGGCAGCTCGCGGTCACGGCACAGGACCATCCGGACGGCGGGCGGGCCGTCGGCGAGCAGCCGCAGCAGGTGGTCGACGGGGGCCGCCGGGTTGAGGGCGGTCCCGGCCAGCCGGCGGGTGGGCGGGTCGGCCTCGTCCCAGAGTCGTGCCACCACCATGGTTCCCGTCGCGCCCATCCCCCGGTCCTCCCCGTCGTGTCGCCATGACGCCCCCGGACGGGCCGGGGGCGTCGAAGGCGCCGAGCCTACCGCCCGCCCCGGGGAGGGGCGGGCGGCGAGGACTCACCGGGCCGGACCGGGAAGGGCCGGATGTGCGGGCCGTGAGGTCCCGCCGGGCCCGGTGGGCGGCCCGTCAGGTGGCGATGCCGCAGTACTGCTGCTGCTTGCCGATGGCGCGGTAGAGGCAGTCGGCGGTCTCCAGGAGGCGCAGCACGGCCTCGCGGTTGCGGCTGGTCTCGCGCGGGATGACCTCGTCGGGCGGGTAGAAGCCGGAGCTGCCGTTGGGGCCGGGGTACATCTCGAAGGTGTACCCGAAGATCTTGTAGACGCCCCACAGCCAGTCGTCGATGGTGCCGTCGGTGATGTAGAGGTCGCTGGACTGTTCGGGGGTGTAGCCGTTGGTGCCGGCCATGGTGCGGCCGAAGGTGGCGAAGGTGTTGGCCTCGTCGGCGGTCATGCCGGTGGCGGTGTCGTTGTAGGTCCAGCCGAAGGGCCAGAGGACCAGCTGGCTGTAGGTGTGGAAGTCGATGGCGGCGGTGATCTGCTGCTTGCCGCCGACCACCCGGGTGCGGACGAAGTCGGCGACGACCTTGGTCTCGCGGGCGGATTCGGGGGCGCTGCCCCGGTAGGTCTCGCTGGAGGTGGAACCGGAGGAGCCGCCGCAGCAGCCCCACTTGTAGTTCCAGTTGCGGTTGAGGTCGGTGCCGACGCCGCTGCCGCCGGAGTTGGGCTGGCGGTCCTTGCGCCAGCTGCGGTAGCGGCCGGTGGCGATGTCGTACTCGCCGCCGTCGGGGTTGACGTCGGGGACGATCCAGATCTCGCGGGTGTTGACGACGCCGGCGATCCGGCTGTCGGTGGCGTACTTGTCGCCGAACTCGTGCAGCAGGTAGAGCGCCATCTCGACGGTGAGGTGCTCGCGGGCGTGCTGGTGGGCGGTGAAGAGCACCTCGGGTTCGTTCTCGTCGGTGCCGACGTTGTCGCTGATCTTGACGGCGACGATGTCGCGGCCCTCGTAGGACTTGCCGATGACCTGCTTGCGCATGATCGTCGGGTGGGCGGCGACCACGGCGTCGATGTCGGCGGTGGCCTCGGCGTAGTTGTGGTAGCCGGAGTCGGCGCTGGGGAAGTCGTACACGGCCTCCCCGGCCTCGGCGGAGCCGGCGGCGGCCGCGGTGTCCGCGGGGTCGGGCAGCCGGGCCGGGAGCCAGCCGAGGGCGCGCAGCCGGGCGGCCTCGGCGGCGGTCGCGCTGACCACGACCGAGCCGGGGCGGACGGCGTCGACGGAGGCGCCGGTGGCGGCGATCGTGGTGCGGTCGGCGGCGGTGCGGGGGCCTTCCAGGACGTACTGGTGGACGGTGTCGTCGGCCACGACGGCGTCCCGGGCGGGGGTCGCGGTGGCCTGGGTGCTGGTGAGCGGGGCGGCGAGGGCGAGGGCGAGCAGGGCGGCGGTGGCCGCGATCGGCTTGCCCCGGCGACCGGACAGGCGCATGGCTGTCCTCCTGTGGGGGTCCGTGGTGCACGGAAGGGGGAGGAACGGGAGCGCGCGCCAGCACGATGGTGCGCCACTGACATGGGTACGTCAATAATTGGGGGGCCGTCACCTACGGGAACTTCTCCGGCAGTTCGCCCGGCGGCCACCCGACGGGTCGGTCGGGCTCCTAGTCTGCGGGCACACGATCCGATCACCGCACCGGCCGATCGGCCCTGGTCGAAGGAGCTCCCATGACGAACCGTCCGCTCGACGGCAGCCCGGCGCAGGACCCGGACGGCGGGGCGGGGGCGGCCGGCTCCTCGCGCCGCTGGTTCCTGCGCGCGACCGGCGTCGGCCTCGGCGCCGCCGCCCTCGCCACCACCGGCGCCGGCGAGGCCTTCGCCGACCGGCCCGGCGAGAACGGCCAGAACGGCGAGAACGGCCAGGACGGTCAGGACAGCCGGGGCGCCCAGGACGGCGAGCAGTCGGCCGCGCGCGGCACCCGCTCCCCGGTCCGCACCGGCACCGGCCTGGACCGGCTGCCGCACCCGCTGGTGGTCGCCCACCGCGGCGCCTCCGGCTACCGGCCCGAGCACACCATCGGCGCGTACGAGCTGGCGCTCCAGCTGGGCGCCGACGTGATCGAGCAGGACCTGGTGCCGACCAAGGACGGTCACCTGGTGGTCCGCCACGAGAACAACATCGCCGAGACCACCGACGTCGCCGACCACCGCGAGTTCGCCGACCGGAGGACCACGAAGAGCATCGACGGCCAGCAGCAGACCGGCTGGTTCACCGAGGACTTCACCCTCGCCGAGCTGCGCACCCTGCGCACCCGCGAGCGGCTGCCGCAGCAGCGCCAGCGCAACACCCTCTACGACGGCCGCTGGGCGATCCCGACCTTCCGCGAGGTGGCCGAGTACGCCCAGAAGCGCGCCCGTTCACTGGGCCGGGACGTCTGGCTGTACCCGGAGACCAAGCACCCCAGCTACTTCCGCTCGATCGGCCTGCCGCTGGAGGAGCGCCTGGCCACCGAGCTGAAGCGGGCGGGGCTGGCCGGCCGGCGCGGGCGGGCGATCCTGCAGTCCTTCGAGCCGAGCAGCCTGCAGCGGCTCGCCGAGCTCGTCGACAACCCGCGGGTGCAGCTGCTGAGCGGGCCGACCAGCCGCCCGTACGACTTCGTGCTCTCCGGCGACCAGCGCACCGTGGCCGACCTGGTGAAGCCCGAGGGCCTGCGCTGGATCGCCTCCTTCGCGCACGCGATCGGCCCGACCACCACGCTGATCGCCCCGGTCGACGCCACCGGCAAGCTGCTGCCGCCGACCACGCTGGTGCGCGACTCGCACGCGGCCGGCTTGGTGGTGCACCCGTACACCGTCCGCAACGAGAACGGCTTCCTGCCGCTGGACTACCGGCGCGGCACCGACCAGGCCGCCTACGGGGACGCCGTCGGCTGGGCGCGCCACCTGTTCGAGCAGGGCGTGGACGGCTTCTTCACCGACCAGACGGACACCTCGGTCCTGGCCCGTCAGGACTTCTGGTCCGCCAAGGGCGTCGGCTGACGGCCTCGCCGGACGGAAACCGACCGCCCCCGTGACCTCCGGCGGAGGTCACGGGGGCGGTCGCGCGTCGCCGGGTCAGCGCCCGGTGGGCGGCGGCGTGCTGCCGCGGCCCGGGCGACCCGGGCGGGTGGGGCTGTTGTCGCCCGGCCAGCCCGGGAACGTGGCGCCGCCCGAGGGCCAGGTGCCCGGCGTGGTGGAACCGCTGGGCGAACCGCTGGGGTCCTTCGGGTCCTTCTTCGGCATGTCGGGGATGTGGACGGTCCTGAAGTCCACCTCCTTCACCCCCTTGAGCGCCTGGTTCATCGCCGCCTTCCAGATCGGGCCGGGGCCGGTGGCGCCGAACACCTCGTCGTGGAAGACGCCGTTGATCCTGATGTTCTTCATGGACACCCCGCCGGCCGGGCCGCCGAGCCAGACCGAGGTGGCCAGGTTGGCCGTGTAGCCGCTGAACCAGGCCGACTTCTTCTCGTCGGTGGTACCGGTCTTGCCGGCGATCTGGCGGTCGTCGTCCAGGCCGAGGTCGCGGCCGGTGCCGCCCTTCTCGGTCACCCCGAGCAGGACGGTGTTGATCGCGTCGGCGGTGCTCTCGGACATCGCCTGGTTGCACTGCCCGGCCGGGACCGGCACGTCCTTGCCGTCCACGGTGGTGATCTTCGTGATCGCGAGCGGGGTGCAGTACTTGCCGCGCGCGGCGAAGGTCGCGTAGACGTTCGCCATGGTCAGCGGGGACATCTCCTGGGTGCCGAGGCCCATCGACGGCCCCTCCTCCAGCGCCTTGCCGCTCGCCTTGCCGTTGATGCCCAGCTTGTTGGCCATCTGCTTGACGGCGCAGAGGCCGATCTCCTGCTCCATCTGCACGAAGTAGGTGTTGACCGACAGGGCCATCGCCTGCTTGAGGTCGTACGGGCCGATCTCACCGGCCGACTCGTTGGGGACGGTGCGCTCCTTGCCCTTGTAGTTGTTCTTCCACATCCCGTCGCAGGTGCGCATGTTGGGCCACTCGATGCGGTTCTGCGAGGGGTAGATCTGGGTGGGCGGCAGCCCGGCCTCCAGGGCGGCGGCGGCCACGATCGGCTTGAAGGTCGAGCCGGGCTGGAAGCCGTTGCCGCCGCCCATCGCGGCGTCCACGTTCAGGTTGAGGACGGTCTCGTTCTTCGCCGGGTCCAGGCCGTACGGGCGGGTCTGGGCCATCGCCAGGATCTTGCCGGTGCCCGGCTCCATCATGGTGGCGGCCGCCGAGACGGTGTCGGTGACCCGCACCTTGCCGCTCACCGCGTTCTGCGCGGCGGCCTGCTTGACCGGGTCCAGGGTGGTGTAAATATTGAGGCCGCCGAGGTCCCAGAGCTTCTTGCGGTCGGCGGCGGTCTTGCCGAACGCCGGATCCTGCTTGACCACGTGGCGCACGTAGTCGCAGAAGAAGCCCGTCCCCGCGTTGGCCATGATGCAGCCGCTGCGCGGGGCCTGGAAGTTCAGGGCCAGCGGCGTCGCCTTGGCCTCCTTGGCCTGCGCCTCGGTGATGTGCTTGTTCTCCACCATCTTGTCGATCACCACGTCGCGCCGCTTCTGCGCGGCCACCGGGTGCGCCTTGGGGTCGTACTGGGTGGGGTTCTGCACCAGGCCGGCGATCATCGCGGCCTCGGGGACGGTCAGGTCCTTGGCGTGCTTGGCGAAGTAGCGCTGTGCGGCGGCCTCGATGCCGTACGCCTTGTTGCCGTAGAAGGTGATGTTCAGGTAGTTGGTGAGGATCTGGTCCTTGCTCAGGTCCTCCTCCAGCTTGATGGCGACCTTCAGCTCCTGGATCTTGCGGCCCAGGGTCTTGCGCTGCGCCTCGGCGACCTGTTCCTTGTCCTCGCCGGCCTTCTCCACGTTGACGTTCTTCACGTACTGCTGGGTCAGCGTGGAGGCGCCCTGGACGGTGGAGCCGCTCTCGGCGTTCTTGCTGATCGCCCGGAGCACGCCCTTGAGGTCGACGGCGCCGTGCTCGTAGAAGCGGGCGTCCTCGATGTCGACCTGGGCCTGACGGATGGTCTGGCCCATCTGCTCGGCGGTCAGCACCGTGCGGTCGCGCTCGTAGATGGTGGCGATCTTGCCGCCCTGCGCGTCGTAGATGTTGGTGGCCTGCGGCAGCGGCGGGGCGAGGAAGTCGTCCGGCACCTCCTCGAAGCTCTCGACGCCGCTCTTGGCGGTCAGTCCGAGCGCTCCGGCGGCCGGCAGGGCGAGCCCGGCCAGCAGGACACCGGCCAGCGTGCTGTAGCCGAGGAACTTCACCGCGTGCCCGGCGATGGCCAGCGGTGACTGCCGGGGGCGCGGGACCCAGGTGTCGCCCGGGTCCTGGGCAGGTATGGGACGCTTCGGTGACATGCAGGAACACTACGTCCGCGCATACCGGGTATGGGACGCGTGTTCGCCGAGGTTTGTCACAGATCTGCCACAGCTTCACCGGATCCGGAGCGCCTCCCCGCCCGAACCGGCCGGAAGCCGGACAGAACCGTCAGGGCGCGGGACGGTCCGTCAAGGCGTCCGGCGGCGCGGGGCCGAGGGTCAGGAGCGCTTCTTCCTGCGCAGTCCGTACACGGCCCCACCGATCGCGAGCAGGAAGAGCACGCCCAGCGCCTGGTCGGAGGAGCCGGACGAGGACGACCCGCCCGCCGTCCCCGCCGCCCCGGCCGCGGCGGAGCCGGACGGGGCCGGGGCGCCCGCGCCTCCGGAGGGGGCCGTCGTGGGGTCGGCCGCCGGCCGCACGGTGTCCGGGAGTTGGTCGCCGGTCAGCGGGGCGCGCCACACCTGACTGTCCTTGCCCTCGGTGCCGTACAGCACCGCGCGGCCGTCCGCGGTGAAGCTGACCGACTCGCCCTGGCGCTGGAACGGCGCGGTGAGCTGGGCGAGTTGCGCCGGGGCGCCGTCCTTCCACCGGTAGAGGGTGGAGGAGAAGTAGCCGCGCAGTACCAGCCGGGTGCCGTCCGGGGAGAAGGCGCCGTCGGTCACCCAGGGCACCTCGGCGACCCGCCGGAAGGTGTTGACCCCGGTGGTGGAGAGCTTCTCGGGGCCCTGGTACAGCCCGCCGCCGCCCTGGTTCTTGCTGGCGATGTACGCCCGGCCGGTCACCGGGTGAACCATCAGCGCCTCCGCGTCGCGCGGGCCGTCCTCGTACCGGACCTTGTGGCGGACGGTGTCGACGGTCTGGTCGCGCAACTCCTTGGGCTCGGCGAAGGAGTAGATCCACACCTCGGGCCACTTGCCGCCGAGGTTGTCGCCGATGTCGCCGAGGTAGAGCCGGCCGTCCGGGCCCAGCGAGATCGCCTCCACGTCGCGGGGCTGGACCCCGCGCAGGGTGAGGGTCGCGACGGTCTTCCCCTTGGCGTCGACGGCGTAGACGTACGGACCGTCGTCGCTGTCGTTGTGGGTCCAGTGGATGCCCGGGTGGGCCAGGCTGGCGGCGAGGCCGCTGGACTCGGCGATCCGCGGGTCCGTGATGGTGAACAGCTCGCCGGGGCCGTCCGCGGCACGGGCCGCAGGCGCGGCGGGCAGCACCGCGCAGGCGGCCGCCAGCAGGGCCGCCGCCCAGGTCCGCGCCGTCCCACGCGTCCGCCGCGTCCACCGCTCCGCTGTCCTCTGCACACGGCGATCCTGCCACGGCGGGTGGGGCGGGCGGACCACCGCAGGGCTTTTCGTCATCTTGACGAGATCGACCGTGGCGGAATATCGTCTTCCTGACGAAAAGACGCCCGGGAGGGGACCCACCATGGCCGACATCACCAAGCGCTTCGGACTGCGCCACCTGCGCGCCGTCCCCACCGCCCACATCCGCCACCTGCGCCGCGGCGAGGTCGCCCACGAGGGGACGGGCCTCGCCTTCTGGTTCCGGCCGCTCAGCGCCGCGCTCTCCGAGGTACCGGTCGACGACCGCGAACTCGCCATGCTCTTCCACGCCCGCACCTCCGACTTCCAGGACGTCACCGTCCAGGCCACCCTCACCTACCGGATCACCGAACCCGCCGTCGCCGCCACCCGCGTCGACTTCGGCATCGACCCCGACACCGGCGCCTGGCGCGCCGCGCCGCTCGACCAGCTCGCCACCCTGCTCACCGAGACCGCCCAGCAGCACGCCCTCGGCCTGCTCGCCCGCACCCCGCTCGCCACCGCCCTGGTCGACGGCGTCGCCGCCGTCCGCGAACGGATGGCCGACGGCCTCGCCGCCGAACCCCGCATCACCGAGACCGGACTCGCCGTCATCGCCGTCCGGGTCGTCGCCCTGCGCCCCGAACCCGAGGTCGAACGGGCACTGCGCACCCCCGCCCGCGAACTCGTCCAGCAGGAGGCCGACCGGGCCACCTTCGAACGGCGCGCGGTCGCCGTCGAGCACGAACGCGGCATCGCCGAGAACGAGCTCGCCAACCGGATCGAACTCGCCCGCCGCGAGGAGCAGTTGCTCGCCCAGCAGGGCGCCAACAGTCGGCTGGAGGCCGAGGAGAAGGCCGTCGCCGACCGGGTCCGCACCGAGGCGGAGGCCGACCGGCGTACCCGGCTCGCCCAGGCCGAGGCCGACGCCGCCCGGGCCCTCGGCGACGCCCGCGCCGCCGCCGAGGCCGCCTGGCTGGCCGCCCACCAGCAGGCCGACCCGGCCGTGCTGCGCGCGCTCGCCCTGATGCGGTTCGCCGAACACCTGCCCGCCATCGACAGCATCACGCTCACCCCGGACGTGCTCACCGGGCTGCTCGCCAAGCTCGGCCGCACCGACGGCGCCGCGGCCGGGGACCTCCGGTGACCCTCGCGCCCCGGGCGGTCCTGGTCCACCGCCGCACCGAGTACGAGGAGCTGATCGCCCAGCACGGCACGCCCGGCCAGGCCGCGTTCTTCCTCGCCTCGCGCGGCCGCTCGGCCGCCGAGGTCGAGCGGCGCCACCGTCTGCAGGGCGAGGCGCTGGCGCTGGCCGCGGCCGCCGTCCCGCTGGACTGGCGGCGCACCCGGGTCGAACGGGCCGACCTGCCGCGCTTCCTGTTCGAACCCGGGGACGTGGTGGTCGTGGTCGGCCAGGACGGGCTGGTCGCCAACGTGGCCAAGTACCTGTCCGGGCAGCCCGTGATCGGCGTCGACGCCGACCCCGGCCGCAACCCCGGCGTCCTGGTCCGCCACCGCGCCGAGGCGCTGCCCGCCCTGCTGCCCGCCGCGGTGGCGCGCACCGCCGCCGGGCACATCGAGGAGCGCACCATGGTCGAGGCGGTCGCCGACGACACCCAGCGGCTGCTCGCGCTCAACGAGGTGTACCTCGGGCAACCGGGGCACCAGACCGCGCGGTACCGGCTCGCGTTCGGTGAGGTGGGTGGCGGCGCTCCCGGTGGTGGGGACGGCGCCGCGGCCGATGGAGCGGGTGGCGGCGCTCCCGGTGGCCCGGGTGGCGGCGCGGCCGGCCGGGAGGAGGCCGGGGAGGCCCAGGCCTCGTCCGGGGTGCTGATCGGCACCGGGACCGGCGCCACCGGCTGGTGCCGCTCCGCCTGGCTGGAACGCGGCGGCCCGTTCGAGCTGCCCGGTCCGGCCGCCCCCGCGCTCGCCTGGTTCGTCCGGGAGGCCTGGCCCTCCCCCGCCACCGGCACCAGCCGGGTCCACGGGCTGCTGGACGGCGCCCAACGGCTCGTCCTCACGGTGGAGTCGGACCAGCTGGTCGCCTTCGGGGACGGCATCGAGTCGGACGCCCTCCGGCTCACCTGGGGCCAGAGCGTACGGGTCGGCGTCGCGGACACCCGGCTGCGGCTGCTGGGCTGAGCCCGCTCACGGCAGGGTCAGGATCACCGGCCCGTCCTCGGTGATCGCCACCGTGTGCTCCACATGGGCGGCCCGGCTGCCGTCGGCGGTGCGCAGCGTCCACCCGTCGGCGTCGGTGAGGTACCCGTCGCGACCGCCGGCCAGCAGCATCGGCTCGATCGCCAGGACCAGGCCCGGCCGCAGCCGGTAACCACGGCCCGGGCTGCCCTCGTTGGGCACGTGCGGGTCCTCGTGCATCCGCCGGCCGATGCCGTGGCCGCCGAAGCCCTCCAGCATCCCGTACCGACCCCGGCGCGCCACCGTGGCGACGGCGTGCGAGATGTCGCCGATCCGGTTGCCCGGTACGGCCGCCGCGATGCCGGCCGCCAGGGCCCGCCGGGTCGTGTCGATGAGCTCCCGGTCAGCGGGTCGCGGGGCGCCGACGACGAAGCTGACGGCCGCGTCACCGGCCCAGCCGTCGAGGACGGCGCCGACGTCGACGCTCAGCAGGTCGCCGTCGCGCAGCCGGTAGCCGTCCGGGATCCCGTGCACCACGGCGTCGTTGACGGAGGCGCAGATGACGGCCGGGAACGGCACCGGCGCGAAGGAGGGCCGGTACCCGAGGAACGGCGAGCTCGCCCCCGCCTCCCGCAGCACGCCCCTGGCCACCTCGTCCAGCTCCAGCAGGCTCACCCCCACCCCGGCCGCCTCCCGCACCGCCGCCAACGCCCGCGCCACCACCCGCCCGGACTCCCGCATCGCCCCGAGCGCCGCCTCCGACTTGAGCTCCACCATGCCGCTGCCTCCCCTATTGGTTCGCCAATTCTTATACCGGTATTTCTATCACGGTCTGCCGGGTGGCGGAGGTGGGGTGCGCTCCGCGCGGGGGCGAGGGGCGGGATGGCGGCGCTCCGCGAGGGGACGGACGGGCGCCCGCGAGGAACGGCGGCGCCCGGCGCGGGAACGGGCGGGCGGGCGACAGGGGGCGGCGGACGCGAAGGGAAGTGACGAGGAACGGCGACACCTCCCACGGGGACGGGTCGGCGACACAGGGGGCTACAGGCATGACGGGAACGGCGGGAGGCCGCGAGCAGAGCCGGCGGGAGGCGGCACGCCCCGGCAGGCGGGAGGACGGCGGCCGTACGCACGTACGGTGCCCGAACGACCGACCGGACGGTGGGGCGGTGTCGAGGGGCTACAGTGGGCGGCATGGTGAGGACCCCGCTGACCCCCTGGGAACGTGAGCGCGGCGAGCGTTTCGGTGCGCTGCTGCGTGGGGCGCGCGGCGAGCGCAGCATGGTCGAGGTGGCGGCCGCCGCCGGGGTGTCCGCCGAGACCCTGCGCAAGATCGAGACCGGTCGCGCCCCCACGCCCGCGTTCTTCACCGTGGCCGCGCTGGCCCACGCACTCGGCCTGTCCCTGGACGAACTGGCCGCCGTCTGCGCCGAGACCGGCGAGGACCCGCAGGCGTTGTCCGCCTGACCCGCGAGCACGCGAGGGGGTGATCCGCCGGAGGCCGGCGGATCACCCCCTCGACGGTGCGGTGTGGTTCAGGCGGAGACGCCTCCGTCGAGGACGAGGTCCGCGCCGACGGTGTACGCGGCCTCGTCCGAGGCGAGGTGGAGGACGGCCGCGGCGATCTCCTCGACCCGGCCGGCGCGGCCGACCGGCACCTGCTCCTTCATCCGGTCGGCCTTGTCGGCGGCGTTCTCGCCGGGCCGCGAGGACATCGGGGTGTCCACCGGGCCGGGGCTGACGGAGTTGATCCGCACGCCGTCAGCGATGTGGTCGCGGGCCGCGCTACGGGTGAGCGTGGCGACGGCGGCCTTGGTGGTGGCGTAGGCGCCGAGGGACGGGACACGGACGTGGGTGCCCAGGTTGGAGGAGATGTTGACGATGGCTCCGCCGCCGTGGGCCCGCATGTGGGCGATCTCGTGCTTCATCGGGAGCCAGGTGCCGGTGAGGTTGACGTCGAGGAGCCGGCGCCAGTCGTCCTCCTCGATGTCGGCGACGGGGGCTATCGCGGCGAGCGCGCCGGCGTTGTTGACCGCCACGTCGAGGGCGCCGAACCCCTCCACCACCTCACGGACCAGCCGGGCCG
Source organism: Kitasatospora sp. NPDC004240 (assembly GCF_053603215.1). Lineage (NCBI taxonomy): Bacteria > Bacillati > Actinomycetota > Actinomycetes > Kitasatosporales > Streptomycetaceae > Kitasatospora > Kitasatospora sp. NPDC004240. Next base: position 29,317 of record NZ_JBSGFD010000080.1, read on the forward strand.
CGTCCTGCCCCCGGGTCACGTCGGCGGTCACGGCGAGCGCCCGGCCGCCCTCGGCCTCGATGAGCGCCACGGTCTCGGCGAGCGTGCCCGCGGTGCGACCGGCGACGGCGACCCGGGCACCCTCCCGGGCGAAGGCGAGCGCGATGGCCCGGCCGATGCCGGTGCCACCACCGGTGACGAGGACGGACTTGTCGGTGAATCGTGCGGTCATCACACGTACTCCTCGGTGCGCTGGTGCGGGGTCCCGTGCGGGATCCCGGTCGGGACGGTGCGGGGGTTCTCGGGGCCGGCCGGGCGGGAGGCGCGGCGGGCCAGGACGGTGACGGCGGCGGCGGTGAGGGCCAGGCCGGCCGCCGCCGCGGCGAAGGCGGCCGCGTAGCCGCCGACGACGGTCGGTCGGGTGGCGGCGAGCGCCATCAGGGCGGCGAGCACGGTGGTGGGGCCGAGCTCCATCGCGGTGTTCAGGACGCCGGCGGCCAGCCCGGTGCGCTCGGGCGCCACGCCGTCGGTGGCGAGCACCGCGGCGCCGGCGAAGGCGAGTCCGGCGCCGGCCGGCAGCAGGACCAGGCCGGGCAGCAGCCCGGCGGCGTACCCCGTGTCGGGGGCGATCCCGGTGAGCAGTCCCAGTCCGGCCGCCGCGAGGGCCAGCCCGGTGGCGGTGACGGTCCGGGCGCCGTGACGGGCGATCAGCGGGCCGGCCGCCCGGCCCGCGGCGACCAGGACGGCGGCGTACGGGAGGAAGGCGGCCGAGACGGCGGACCCACTCCAGCCGCGCTGCTGCTGGAGGTGGAGCGCGAGCAGCAGCGAGGCCAGGCCGGTGCCGGCGGCGGTGGCCATGACGGCGGCGAGACCGGCGACCCTGGTCCGGTCGGCGAGGAAGCCGGGCGGGAGCAGCGGGTCGCGGGTGCGGCGTTCGGCGGCGGCGAAGACGGCCAGCAGCAGGGTGCCGAGGACGAGCGGAAGCAGGACGACGCCCTCCCGCCACTGGTGCTCGCCGTACTCGATCAGGCCGTAACTGGCCGCGCAGATACCGGCGGTGGCCAGGGCGGCGCCGCGCAGGTCGAGGGCGGGCGGGGTGGTCGCGGCGGGTGCGGCGGGCGGGAGGAGCCGGCCGGAAAGGGCCAGCCCGAGCAGTGCGACCAGGACGGGAACGGCGAACAGCCAGCGCCAGGAGACCCAGGCGGCGACCACGCCGGAGAGCAGGTTGCCGCAGGTGGCGCCGAGGACGGAGAGGCCGCCCCAGGTGGCCATCGCCCGTCCGTAGGCGTCGGGCCGGGGGTGGAGCGCGCGGACCACGGCGACGGCGGCGGGGGCGACCAGGGCCGCGCCGACGCCCTGGGTGAAGCGGGTGGCCAGCAGGACGGTGAAGCCGGGGGCGAGCGCGGCGGCCACCGAGGAGACGGCGAGGAGCGCGAGGCCGGCCCGGAGCAGCCGGCGGCCGCCGTAGCGGTCGGTGAGCCGGCCGCCGAGCAGCAGCAGGGAACTGAAGGAAAGTCCGTAGGCGGCACTGAGCAGCAGGACGCCGGACGGGCCGAGGTCGAACTCGCGGGCGACCACCGGCAGCGGCACGGTGAGGATCATGATCGTGAAGATCAGTGTCGCCTGCACGGCGCCGAGTAGTGCGAAGCCGGACCTCGCGCGGCTCGCCCCCGCGGCTCCCGGTGGGGCGGCGCCAGGTCGTAAGGCCTGGGATTCCATGGTTTCAACCCCCGAAACTATATTGACCGTTCGATCCAATATCGGCGCAGCGAACCGCCGAAGCCCGGACCACCGACCGAGCAAGCCCGGCCCAGCGACCCCGGTCGAGCAGCCCCCGGACGAGCACCCCGGCCCGGCGGCCCTCAGCCGAGCAGCGCGAGCCCCTGCTCGGCGGCGTCGCGCAGCCGCGGCCAGCCCTCGCCGGTCTTGCCGACCACCCGCATGCCCTGGAGCAGCACCAGCAGCATCCGGGCGACGGCACGCGGATCGCGGCCGGCGGGCAGTTCGCCCTGCGCCGCGGCCCGGACCAGGGCGGTGGTCAGCAGGGTCTCCAGGTAGCCCCAGCTGGTCTCCACCCTGCGCGCCAGCACCGGGTCACGCGGGGCGAGTTCGACCGCGGTGTTCGCGATGAAGCAGCCCCGCCCGTCCTCGGCGGACTCCCGGGCGTAGCGCAGCACCAGCGCGCGGACGGCCGGCAGCACCGGGCCGGGCCGGGACAGCTCGGCGAGCAGCGTGGGCTCGTTCTGCTCGCCGTAGCGCTCCAGCGCGCGCAGGTAGAGCTCGCGCTTGCTGCCGAAGGTGGCGTAGATGCTGGCCCGGGCGATGCCCAGGCCCTCGACCAGGTCGGCCATCGAGGTGGCCTCGTAGCCGCGCTCCCAGAACAGCTCCAGGGCCGACTGCAGAGCGGCGTCCGGGTCGAATTCCTTGGTCCGTGCCATGTCCTGAACCCTAGTCATATCCAGACCGACCGGTCAAGAATCCGAGGAGCGCCGACCCGGGATCCCGCATTCTCCGTAGCGGATCCAGCCGGGTGCCGAGTTGTCCGGGTATTGTCAATTGGACTAGACCAAAGCTACCCTTACCGCCTCTTGCCTGTCCCCCACACAGGAGGCATCCCCCATGCCAGCGATCCCCAACTCAGCGCTCCAGAGCGCCCGTCCACTGGTGCTGACGGCCTATCGGGTCGTCGTCGGACTTCTCTTCGCCTGCCACGGCGCGGCCTCCCTCTTCGGCGTGTTCGGCGGCGCCAAGGGCGGCGGCACCATCCCGGCCGGCCAGTGGCCCGGCTGGTACGCCGCCGTCATCCAGCTGATCGGCGGCGTCCTGGTGCTGGTCGGCCTCGGCACCCGCACCTCGGCGGTCATCTGCTCCGGCTCCATGGCGTACGCCTACTTCACCGTCCACCAGGAGCACGCGCTCCTGCCGATCCAGAACGGCGGCGAGGCCTCGGCCATGTTCGCCTGGGCCTTCCTCGCCATCGCGGCGCTCGGCCCCGGCCCGTTCGCCCTGGACCAGCTGCTACCCACGTCCGGCACCCGCCTCGAACGACAGTCCGCCCGGGCCACCCAGCACGCGGCCTGACCGGCACCCACCCGCGCGACCGTCACCGGCCGCCGCCCGTCCCCTACCGGACGGACGGCGGCCGGTGACGCCCGGTCAGTGATCCGCCCCCAGGTGCCGCTCCACTGAGGCCACCTTGGCGGTGAGCCCGTCCGTCACGCCGGCCCGGTCATCGATCTTGATCACGGTGCTGACCCGGCCGCTGTACCGCTTCACCGCCTCGATGGCCGCGTGGATCACCGGCATCACCTCGTCCCACTCCCCCTCGACGCTGGTGAACATCGCGTCCGTACGGTTGGGCAGCCCGCTCTCGCGGACCACCCTCACGGCGGCGGCGACCGCCTCCCCGACGTCCTCACCGATCCCCAACGGGGTGACCGAAAACGCTGCGATCACGGCTCTCCTGCTCCTCTCGCCCCATCATTGGGCGATCAACCTACCCCGCACGTCACCCCACGGTCGGCAGTGGCGGCTCGACCGCGAGCGGGGCGGTGCTGCGGGCCCGGTGCTGGGCCGCCCAGGTGGTGAGGGCGACCGTGCAGGCGTGGTCCAGGTGGCGCAGCCCGGACCAGTCGAGCTCCACCGGGCGGTCGGCGGGCAGCCGCTCCAGGGTGTCGAGCAGCCGGGGCAGCCGGAGGAAGGTGGCGTTCCCGCTCAGCCGGACCCGCAGCGGGGCCTCGACGGTACCGATGCCGCACTCGGCGGCGGATTCGGCACCGGCGGCCGGAGCGGCCGGGTCGTCCACGCCGATGTGCAGGTGGGAGGTCTGCCAGGCCGACTTGACCACCGCCAGGCCGATGCCGAGCAGCACCCCCTGGAACAGGTCGGTGGTGATGATCGCGACCGCCGTCACCCCGAGGACGAGGGCCTCGCCGCGGTGCTCGCGGCCCAGCGCGACGATCCGCCGCACCGGCACCAGCTTGGCACCCGCGTGCACCAGCACCGCGGCCAGCGCCGCCAGCGGGATCAGTCCCAGCGCGGCGGGCAGCAGCGCGGCGAACAGCAGCAGCCACAGGCCGTGCAGGACGCGGGAGGCCTTGGTGCGGGCGCCGGCCTGGACGTTGGCGGCGCTGCGGACGATCACCGCGGTCATCGGCAGCGCGCCGAGCAGGCCGCAGATCGCGTTGCCGACGCCCTGCGCGGTGAGCTCGCGGTCGTACTCGGTGCGCGGGCCCTGGTGCATCCGGTCGACGGCGGCGGCGCTGAAGAGGGTCTCGGCGGAGGCGATCAGGGTGAAGGCGAGGAGGGTGCCGAGGCCGGCGGTGCCGGCCAGCGCACCGAGCGCGGCCCGGTCCGGCAGCTCGACCACGTCGAGCAGGCCGGCCACCTCGACCCGGGCGACCGGCAGGCCCGCCACCGCGGTGACGGCGGCGGCGAGCCCGACGGCGCCGAGTGGGCCGGGCAACAGCCTCACCCGCGCCGGCAGGTACGGCCAGAGCACCAGGGTGAGCAGGGTCGCCACGCCGACGCCCACCGCGGCCGGGGCGGCGGACCCGGTCGCGGCGTCCCCCAGCAGGGCGGGCAGGCCGGCGATCTTCTCCGGACCGCTCGCGGGCGCCCGGCGGTCGGCCATCGCGTAGAGCTGCCCGAACAGCAGGGTCAGCCCGATGCCGGCCAGCATGCCGTGCACCACGGAGGCCGACATGGCCCGGAACCACCCGCCCAACCGCAGCGCTCCCATGGCGAGTTGGAGCAGTCCGGTGGCGAGCACCAGCACCCCGAGGGCGCTCTGCCCGTACTCCTGCACGGCCTCGTACACCAGCACGGTGAGCCCGGCGGCCGGACCGCTGACCTGGAGGCTGCTGCCGGGCAGGGCGCCGACCACCAGGCCGCCGACGATACCGGTGACCAGGCCGAGTTCGGCGGGCACACCGGAGGCGACGGCGACGCCGACGCAGAGCGGGACGGCGACCAGGAAGACCACCAACGAGGCCGGCAGGTCGTGGCGCCAGGGGACGGCGCGCAGCGCGCGCGACACCCGGCCCGTCGGGCGACAGGACCGGCCGGTGCGGCGGGGACGGGCGCGGCCGGGCGGCGCGTTCTCGTGGGGGCGGCCCGGCGGGCTCTTCGGACGGTCCATGGGTGCGTTCCTTCCGCGCGCCCGCCGGCGGCGGACGTGCTGGTGCGACGGGGGTCCCGTGCCGGCCGGACGGCCGGCGGGGCGGTGCGGTGGTGGGGTGATGCGGTGGCGGCCGGCGGGTGACCGGCGGAGGCGACGGAACGGGGCACGGCCGCCCGGATGACGCGGGCGGCGGCGCGGCGGCGGGGCGCGCTCCGTCGGATGCGTGGCGTCGAAGGTGGCGCGGGGCGTCGGAACGGACGTCGTCGGATGCATGACGGGGTCGTGCGGGCGCGGACGCCGGCGCGAACCCCCCGGCCGCGGCCCCTGATTGGAAACGGTAACCATGTCGGCCCGGCGTGCCACCGACGGTACCCAGGGCGCCCGAACGGGCCGACCTCGCACACGAACCCTTCACCGGGACACCACGCCGGGCACGCTTCCTGGCCCGGAACCGGCCACTCCACGGGCACGCCAGTTCGCGGAACGAGCGGGTATGCGAACCACGGGCCGCGCCACCACCCAGGGGTCACTTGCAGCAATAGACGAGGACGGGCGCCGTGGACACCCGGAGGACTGGAGGAAGCACCCTGGAGCGCCCCCGACCTGCCGTGTCAGCCTGGCGGAACACCCTCACCCCTTCAACACTTCGTTGAATCCACCCTTGACGCCCCGACAGGCTCCGCCCTACCTTGTTTCCGCATACAGAAACCGTTCTTCCGTATGGTGGAATTCAGGAGATGAGCCCTCCGAGCCACTGCGGGCCGACGCAGGAGAGACCCGATGCCTCGTATGACAGCCGCCCGCGCGGCCGTGGAGATCCTCAAGCTCGAAGGCGTTGAGGTCGCGTTCGGCGTGCCCGGCGCGGCGATCAACCCGTTCTACGCCGCCCTCAAGGCCTCCGGCGGCATCAAGCACACGCTGGCCCGCCACGTCGAGGGCGCCTCGCACATGGCCGAGGGCTACACCCGGGCCGAGGCCGGCAACATCGGTGTCTGCATCGGCACCTCCGGCCCGGCCGGCACCGACATGATCACCGGCCTCTACTCGGCGAGCGCCGACTCGATCCCGATCCTCTGCATCACCGGCCAGGCGCCCGTCGCCCGGCTGCACAAGGAGGACTTCCAGGCCGTCGACATCGCCTCGATCGCCAAGCCGGTCTCGAAGGCCGCGACCACCGTCCTGGAGGCCGCGCAGGTCCCCGGCGTGTTCCAGCAGGCCTTCCACCTGATGCGCTCCGGCCGCCCCGGCCCGGTCCTGATCGACCTGCCGATCGACGTCCAGCTCACCGAGATCGACTTCGACCCGGAGGCGTACCAGCCGCTGCCGGTCTACAAGCCGGCCGCCAACCGGATCCAGATCGAGAAGGCCATCGCGCTGCTCCAGGCGTCGGAGCGCCCGCTGATCGTCGCCGGCGGCGGCGTCATCAACGCCGACGCCGCCGAGCTGCTGGTCGAGTTCGCCGAGCTGACCGGCGTCCCGGTGGTCCCGACCCTGATGGGCTGGGGCGTCATCCCGGACGACCACGAGCTGAACGCCGGCATGGTCGGCCTGCAGACCTCCCACCGCTACGGCAACGAGAACTTCCTCGCCTCCGACTTCGTCCTGGGCATCGGCAATCGCTGGGCCAACCGCCACACCGGCGGCCTGGAGGTCTACACGGCCGGCCGCACGTTCGTCCACGTCGACGTCGAGCCCACCCAGATCGGCCGGATCTTCGCCCCCGACCTGGGCATCGCCTCCGACGCGAAGGCCGCGCTGGAGCTGTTCGTCGAGGTCGCCGGGGAGCTCAAGGCCGCCGGCGCCCTCAAGGACCGCGCCGAGTGGGCCGCCTCCACCCAGGAGCGCCGGGCCACCCTGCAGCGCCGCACCCACTTCGACGACGTGCCGCTCAAGCCGCAGCGCGTCTACGAGGAGATGAACAAGGCCTTCGGCCCGGAGACCCGGTACGTCACCACCATCGGCCTCTCCCAGATCGCCGGCGCCCAGATGCTGCACGTCTACAAGCCGCGGCACTGGATCAACTGCGGCCAGGCCGGCCCGCTCGGCTGGACCATCCCGGCCGCCCTCGGCGTCGCCACCGCCGACCCCGAGGGCCAGGTCGTCGCGCTCTCCGGCGACTACGACTTCCAGTTCATGATCGAGGAGCTGGCGGTCGGCGCCCAGCACCGGATCCCCTACGTCCACGTCCTGGTGAACAACTCCTACCTGGGGCTGATCCGCCAGGCGCAGCGCAACTTCGACATCGACTTCCAGGTCAAGCTGGAGTTCGAGAACCTCAACTCGCCGGAGCTGGGCGTCTACGGCGTCGACCACGTGAAGGTCGCCGAGGGGCTGGGCTGCAAGGCGATCCGGGTCACCGAGCCGGAGGGCCTGCTGCCGGCGCTGGAGGAGGCCAAGAAGCTGGCCGCCGAGTTCCGCGTCCCGGTCGTCGTCGAGGCCATCCTGGAGCGCGTCACCAACATCTCGATGAGCGGCAACGACATCGACAAGGTGAACGAGTTCGAGGAGCTCGCCACCCTGCCGGAGCACGCCCCGACCGCGATCAGGACCCTCAAGGCCTGAACCGCCGCACCGTCGGCGCCCCCGCCGATGAACCGATGAGCCGATGAACCGCCGGTCCCGGGTCCCCGTCCGACCGCCGACCCGCCGGGCCCGGCCGAGCTGTGGAGCACCCCACGCAGCACGGCCTGGCCCGGCGGCGTTCCCGCCCCGGTGCCCGCGGGCCCGGCGGCGGCCCGGTGTGTCAGCGACGGCAGGTGTAGGTGAAGGAGGCCGCCGCGCCGTGCCGTCCGGGCGCGAGGATCTCGACGGTCGCGGTGGCCCGCATCGTCCCCGGCCCGTCGAAGGTCCAGCGCAGCACCAGCTCCGTCCGGTGCTCCCCCGAGTGGACCGGCTGGGACAGCTCGGCGGAGGTGGTCCCGTCGCTGCGCAGCCAGCGGTAGCGCACCGTGCCCGCGTGGCCGTTGGTGGTCACGGCCGCCTTGAGGACGGCCGTTCCCCCGCAGGGCGGGCCGTCCGCCGGGTCGGCCGTGACGGTGACGCCGGTGACCTCCAGCGGCGGTTCGGAGCGGCAGCGGGTGAGGAAGGCCAGCAGCGCGATCAGTACGGCCGCCGGCACCAGCCAGCGCATCGCCCGGCGGCGGCGCTCCCGCCGCTTCCGGTCGGCCGCCGCGGCCGTACCGTGCCAG
>NZ_JBSGFD010000081.1:0-36073 GCF_053603215.1 Kitasatospora sp. NPDC004240
GTCCGGCCCGGCGCCGGTGATCGCGCCCGGGCCGGCGGCCTCCGACGGGAGGCCGAAGCCCCGGCCGTCGTCGGCGATGTCCAGGACGGCCTGGTCGCCGAGGAAGGACAGGGTCAGCGCGGCGGCCGAGGCGCCGGCGTGCTCGCGGACGTTGGCCAGCGCGCCCTGGGCGATCCGCAGCAGCGCCGACTGGGCGGCGGGCGACAGCGGCACCGGGGTGCCGTCCAGGTGGAAGCGGACCGGCAGGCCGCTCTCGGCGGACTCCCGCTCGGCCAGCGCCCGCAGCGCCTGGTCGAGGGTGCGGCCGTCGGCGAGCTCGGCGGGCGCGAGGTCGTGGACGAAGCGCCGGGCCTCGGCGAGGTTGCGGCCGGCGACCTCGGCGGCGGTGCGGACGTGACCGCGGGCGGTGGCCGGATCGGCCTCCCAGGTGCGGTCGGCGGCCTGGAGCAGCATCTGCTGGCTGGACAGCCCCTGGGCGAGGGTGTCGTGGATCTCCATCGCGAGCCGTTCGCGCTCGGCGAGGGTGCCCTCGCGCCGCTCGGTGGCGGCGAGCTCGCGGCGGGTGCGGACCAGGTCGTCGATCAGCGCCCGCTGCCGCTCGGACTGCCGCTCCATGTACAGGAAGACCGCGGTGGCCAGCGCGGCCACGGCGGGCGGGAGCAGCAGCAGGTTGGCGTCGACCGGGCCGGGCAGCCGTGCCTCGCCGACCACCACCAGCAGCGTCAGCGTGGCGACCAGCGGGATCGCGGCCCGTGGGGGGAGGGTGCGCAGGGCCGTGTAGACCAGCGGGACGGCGCACCAGGAGAAGCTCGGTGCCAGCAGCACCAGCACCACCCAGAGCGCCACCACCGGCGCCAGCGGCCAGACCCGGCGCCGCTCGGGGCCGGCGGGCGCGGCGCGGCGGCCACGACCGGCCGGGCGGCGGCCGGGGAGGTGGTCCGGTCGGTGGTCGGGGTGCCGGCCGGGGAGGTGGTCGGGGCGGCGGCCGCGGCGGGCCAGCCAGGAGCCGGCCAGCTGGGCGGCGGCCAGCGCCACGCTCAGCCCGATCACCCACGGCAGCCGGGGGTTGCCGGGGTGGCGGTCCAGGTAGCGGCTCAGCGAGGTGGCGAGCAGCAGCAGGAACGCCGAGTCCAGGACGACGGCCAGACGGCCGGCGTCCGGATCGCCCGGCGGGTGGGACGGCTGCTGCACCGGGACTCCTTCCACGACTGTCCGGCTGCCACGACCGTGCTGCGGCCACGGTCGGCCGGTACCCGGACCGGTCGGGCCGGGGCGGGCCGGTCCGCGGGCGGGCCGTGGGGCGGGACACCGGCGCCGACCTGCGCCGATCCCTCGATGGTGACCCGCGCGGCCCACCCGCGCATCAGCCGATCGGTTGACCCCCGTGTCCACCATCATGCCCGCGGGCGTCCGCCGGACCGTCGATCCGCCGCAGGGGTACGCGGCCGGAGGATCGATGCAGAGCCACCGGGAGGGCGCCGCACGAGCGGACCGCCCCGGTCGGCCGGATCGCCCGATCGCCCCGAGCACGCCCGACGCGTCACCCCGACCGCGTCACCCCGACCGCGTCACCCCCGACCGCGTCACCCCCGACCGAGGAGCCGGACCGTGAAGAAGACCGCCCGTACCAAGGTGCTGACCGCCACCGTCGCCGCCGCCGCGCTGGCCGCCGCAGGCTTCGGCGCGGTGTCCGCGAGCGCCGACACCACCGACACCCCGGCCGCCACCGCGCCGGTCAAGGTGGACGTCCAGAACAAGAACCTCGCCCAGACCACCGGCCTGAACATCGAGGCCGCGACCAAGGCCGCGCAGGCCGCGCTGGACGCCGCCAGCAAGGCCGGCCAGAAGGTCTCGGTGGCGGTCGTGGACCGGGACGGCGTCACCCGCGTGCTGCTCAAGGGCGACGGCGCCGGCCCGCAGTCGCCGGAGTCCGCCGAGCGCAAGGCGTTCACCGCGGTCTCCTGGAACGCGCCGACCTCGGAGCTGACCAAGCGCCTGGCGCAGGCCCCGAACCTCAAGGACATCCCGGGCACGCTGTTCCTGGGCGGCGGCGCCCCGGTGCAGTCGAAGGGCGCCCCGGTCGCGGGCATCGGTGTCGCGGGCGCGCCGAGCGGCGACCTGGACGAGCAGTTCGCCCAGGCGGGCATCGCGGCGCTCAACAACTGACCCGCGCCCCCGGGGCACCCGGACCATCCCGTACGGAGCGGCCGGGGCGGGCCCCCGACCGTCCCGGCCGCCCGGCTCCCCGGCCCGCCCCCGGTTCCCCGTTTCACGGGGCCGGGGGCGGGCCGGTCCGCCAGGATGGACCACATGCCACAGATGACCGAGCCCGAGTGGCGGGCCTTCCTCTCCGCCGGCACCCGTACCGGCAAGCTGGCGACCACCCGGGCCGACGGCCGCCCGCACGTCGCCCCGGTCTGGTTCCTGCTGGAGGGCGACGAACTGGTCCTGAACACCGCCGCCACCAGCGTCAAGGGCCGCACGATCGCCCGGGACGGCCGGGTGATGCTCTGCGTGGACGACGAGCGCCCGCCGTTCTCGTTCGTCCTGGTCCAGGGCACGGCCACGATCAGCGAGGAACTGTCCGAGGTGCGTCACTGGGCCGCCCGGATCGCCGCCCGCTACATGGGCGAGGACCTCGCGGAGCGGTACGGCGAGCGCAACGGCGTACCCGGTGAGCTCCTCGTTCGGGTGAAGATCGAGAAGGTGACGTCCGAACGGGGTGTGGCCGACTGAAGTCGGACGGCTGAAATGCGGTGCCGGTGTCAGTACCGCATGGCAGGCTTCCCGGCATGACGCCGTGGACCCTCACCGACATCGAACGTGCGATCCGAGCCTCCTGGGGCGTCGACACCTGCGCTCCCGAGGACCTGGCCCACTGGCATCCGGACAATCCCGCGCGCGGCCAGTGCGGGGTGACGGCGATGGTGCTGCACGACCTGCTCGGTGGCGAGCTGATGATGGGCGAGGTGCACGTCGGCGGCGTCCGGACGGACCTCCATTGGTGGAACCGCTTCCCGACCGGCGCCGAGATCGACCTCACCCGGGAGCAGTTCGGCCCGGACGAGATCGTCGGCCCCGGCCGCCCGGTCGCCCGCCCGCAGCGCCCCGGCCGGCTCCAGGCCGAGTACGAGCTGCTGCGCGACCGGGTGATCGCCGAGCTGGAGGCCGGGCGCACCCGCCGCCAGGCCCGGTTCCGGGAGCGCGCCCGCGCCTGAAAGGTGGCGCGGTTACTCGCCCGCTCGCCCATCGACCGGCTCGGGGCGGGGCTCGCCCGCTCGCCCATCGACCGGCTCGGGGCGGGGGCCTCGCCCCCGGCCCCGTCCGGGCGGTTCGGACCCGCACGCAACGGAATGGAACCCAGCACCGCCGACACCTGCCCGTCGCAGGCCGGCCGTAGGCTCGGTCTCCCTGTCCGTTGTCCGTGAGGAGTACCGATGCCAGGTCGTGCCGCGTCCCCCGGCGCCACGCGCAAGTTCCTCTTCCTGAACGCGAGTTCACGCACCGACGGGAACACCGAACAGCTCGCCGTGCTGGCCGCCGAGGCCAGCCTGCCGCCCGGTGCCCAGCAGCGCTGGATACGCCTGGACGAGCACCCGCTGCCGCCCTTCCAGGACATCCGGCACGCCGGCGGTCCGCGGAGCTACCGCGAACCCGTCGGCCACGCGCGCACCCTGCTGGACGCCACCCTGGACGCGACCGACCTGGTGTTCGTCGCCCCGCTCTACTGGTACGGGCTGCCGGCCAGCGCCAAGCTCTACCTGGACCACTGGTCCGACTGGCTGCGGGTGCCCGGGGCCCGCTTCGCCGCGCGGATGGCCGGCCGTACGGTCTGGGCGGTGACCGTGCTCGCCACCGAGCGGCACAAGGCCGACCCGCTGGTCGGCACCTTGCGGCTGACCGCCGACTACCTGGGGATGCGTTGGGGCGGGGTGCTGCTCGGCAGCGGCGACCGGCCCGGTGACGTCCTGCGCGACCAGCGGGCCCTGATCGCGGCCAAGTCCTTCTTCGCCGACTGACCCGGGACGGGCCGCCGGCACCCGCCGACCGGGCAGCCGGGGTGTGCCGGCGGACCGCCGGGCGGTGTCGCAACGCCCCGGCGGTCCGGTCGACCTCGTGCCACCGGAGGGCCGTGCGACGCGGCCCTCCGGACGTGTACCGGACACCCGCGGGTCACCCGGCGGTCGGGCGCAAATGCCATTCCCGGTGACGGGGTTGGGCCAACCGGACAGCCCCGGCGGGGTTCTCGCGGCCGGAGTGACCCCCGCCTTCCGGGCCGGCCGGATCATTCGGTAGTCTCCGTCGGACTTTCAGCTTCGCGGGGGGCTTGCTGTCCGTCAGCCGTGCCCGCCGCGCCACCGGGCCGAGCCCGGACACTCTCGTGAGGTTCCCTTGTCCGTACGTCGCAGTCTTGCCCTCGCCGGCGCCGCCGCGCTCGCGTCCTCGATGGTGCTGGCCGGTGCCCAGGGCGCCGTGGCCGTAGGCACCGCCTCCTCCCCGTCCGCCACCGCCGCGCCCCAGGCCGAGAAGGCGGCGCGTCAGAGCCTCGACCTCTCGGTGCACGGCGTGCCCAAGGAGTTCTTCGCCGGCGGTGACGCCCGCGAGTTCACCTTCAAGGTCGACAACTCGACCAAGAACGACTTCGTCCTCTTCCCGCTGCTCAAGTTCAAGAACAAGGCCGAGAGCCTGCGGGCCGCCGACCTCAAGGTCGAGTACCAGCTGCCCGGCGGCAAGTGGCTGCCCGCCAGCCTCGCCCCCGGTGGCGACGGCGACGACTCCGGCGTGCTCCTGCTGCTCGGCGCCCTGGACAACGGCGACGCCGACGCCGGTTCCATGCTCCGCCTGGACAAGGGCACCGCGGTCGAGATCAAGGTCCGCGCCTCGTTCACCAAGAACGCGCCGCTGGGCAAGGCCGGCGTCGTGCCGGTCTCGTTCTCCGCGCCGCTCGACGACAAGGGCAACCCGATCAGCGAGGGCGACTTCAGCTGCGAGGGCATCAAGGGCGCCGGCTTCACCATCAAGGCCGCGCCGAAGCCCAGCCCGACCCCGACCGCCTCGGCGACCACCGGCAAGCCGAGCCCGACCGCCTCGCCGTCGGCCAGCACCAGCTCCTCGCCGACCGCCTCGCCCTCGGCCAGCACCAGCGCGTCCCCGAGCGCGAGCGCCACGGCCTCCACGAGCGCCACGGCCTCGCCGAGCGCGTCGACCTCCGCGACCACCGTGCCGTCCACCCCGGTGACCACCGGTGGTCCCCAGGAGCCGATCGACTTCCCGGTCACCGTTCCCAACGTGAACCTGCCGAAGGTCACCCCGGCCGTGGTGTCCAAGGCCAAGACGGTCACCGGCAAGGGCTCCGGCAAGGACCTCGCGGCCACCGGTGGCGGCGACAACACCACCGCCATCGCGGCCGCCGGTGGCGCCGTGCTGGCCGCCGGTGTCGGCACCCTGGTCGTCCTGCGCCGCCGCAAGGCCGGCCAGCAGGGCTGATCCCGGGCCTGACCCGAGGTGCCCCGGTGGGCGGTCCCCGAGCGGGACCCGCCCACCGGGGCACCGGTCGTTGCGGGGCCGTACGGGCTCAGGAGGCCCGCGCGGCGCCCCGGTCGCCCTCCGCGGCGACCCCGGCGCCGGACCCCTCCGGTGCGAGGGCCCGTGCGCCCGCCGGACGGCCGTCGTCGCCGCCGCCGAACAGCAGCGCCGCCAGTGCCGTACCGGCCACCGCCCCGGCGCACTGGGCCAGTACGAAGCCCGGCACCGAGCCCGGCGCGATGCCCGCGTCGCCGCCGGTCAGCGTGCGGGCCAGGGTGAGCGCCGGGTTGGCGAAGCCGCCCGAGGAGGTGGCCCAGCAGGCGGCGACGGTCCACAGGCCGACCGCCGCCGGCACCAGCCGTCCGCGCCCGCCGCGCACCAGCCCGCCGATCACCAGCAGCAGGGTCCCGGTGGCCACCACCTCGCCCAGCCGCAGCGCGCCGCCGTCGCGGTGCCGGGTGGAGAGCTCGACCAGCGGGCGCCCGTACATCGCGGCGGCCAGGACGGTTCCGGCGACCGCCCCGGCGGTCTGCGCCGCCGCGTAGCCGCCGAGCGCCCGCAGGCCGGCGCGCGAACGGTCGCCGGTCCACCAGGCGGCGGCCGAGACCAGCGGGTTGAAGTGCCCGCCGGAGACCGGGCCGAGCAGGGCGATCAGGACGGCCAGGGCGAGCGCCGGGGCGCCGACGCCGGCCAGCAGCCCGACGGCCCCGTCGGTGCCGAGCGCGGCGGCCTTGAACCCGGAGCCGACCACCACGGCGGTCAGGACGGCGGTGCCGGCCAGCTCCGCGGTCAGCCGGGTCACCAGGGGCGCAGGGGTCGTGGTCATGGCCACATCGTCGCGAGCCCGTACGGGCGCGGCAATTGGCCGGTCGGCCCAAGCGGGGTCCGGGCCCGGCCCGCGCGCTCGGAGACTCCTACCGTGTCGCACCGGCGGCGCCCCCCGGGAACCGGGTTGACTCTCACGCGACGTGAGGGCGGAGGCTGGTGGTCGAGCGAGAAGGGAGCGACCCGGTGAAGGACGGGTACTCGGTGGGCGAGGTCGCGAAGGTCGCCAAGGTGACCGTGCGGACCCTGCACCACTACGACGAGATCGGGCTGCTGTCGCCCGAGGGCCGTACCGCGGCCGGCTACCGCCGGTACCGGGACACGGACCTGGACCGGCTGCAGCAGATCCTGTTCTACCGCGAGCTCGGCTTCCCGCTGGAGGAGATCGCGGCCATCCTGGACGACGGTTCGGTCCACCCGACCGAGCACCTGCGGCGCCAGCACCACCTGCTGACCGAGCGCATCCGTCACCTCCAGGACCTGGCCGCGGCCGTCGAACACGCCATGGAGGCACGGAAAATGGGAATTCAGCTGACCCCGGAGGAGAAGTTCGAGGTCTTCGGCGAGGACTACCGCGAGGAGTGGGAGGCCGAGGCCGAGCAGCGCTGGGGCGGGAGCGACGCGTGGAAGGAGTCGCAGCGCCGCACCGCCACGTACGGCAAGGCGGACTGGCAGCGTATCCAGGCCGAGGGCGAGGCCCTCAACGCCCGCCTGGCGCAGGCCTTCACCGCCGGCCTCGCAGCCGACTCCGGCGAGGCCATGGACCTCGCCGAGGTCCACCGCGCCCAGATCACCGAGAACTTCTACGACTGCCCGTACGAGATGCACCGCTGCCTGGGCGAGATGTACGTCGCCGACCCCCGTTTCACCGCGACCTACGACAAGGTCGCCCCGGGCCTCGCCCTCTGGCTGCGGGACGCGATCACGGCCAACGCCGACCGCCACGCCTGACCGGGCCCGGCCCACGGAGGGCTCAGGCCGCGCCGCGCCCGAAGGAGCGGCGGTAGGCGGTCGGGGAGGTGCGCATCACCCGGCCGAAGTGGTGGCGGAAGGTGGCGGCGGACTCGAAACCCACGGCGGAGGCGATCTCCTCCACCGTGCCGTCCGGCGCCTCCAGCAGCGGCAGGCTGGCCGCGATGCGCTGGGTGACGACCCAGCGCATCGGGCTGGTGCCGTTGCGGGCCGTGAAGTGCCGCAGGTAGGAGCGGTCGGACATCCGCGCCGCCCGGGCCAGCACCGAGACGGTCAGCGGGTCGGACAGGTGGTCCATCGCCCACCGCATGGAGCGCGCGACGCCGTCGTCCTCCTCCTCGACCGGCCGGACGGCGGCCTCGATGAACTGGGCCTGCCCGCCGTCCCGGTGCGGGGGCACCACGAAGCGGCGGGCCACGCTGTTGGCGACCTTGGCGCCGTGGTCCCGGCGCACCAGGTGCAGGCACAGGTCGATGCCGGCCGCGCTGCCCGCGCTGGTCAGCACGTCGCCGTTGTCCACGTACAGCACGTCCGGGTCGACCAGCACCGAGGGGTGGCGGCGCTGGAGCAGCTCGGCGTACCGCCAGTGGGTGGTCGCCTCGCGGCCGTCCAGCAGGCCGGCCGCGGCCAGTGCGAAGGCGCCCGAGCAGATCGACACGATCCGGGCGCCGCGCTCGTGCGCGGTGCGCAGCGCGGTGACCAGTTCCGGCGGGACTTCCCCGCTGAAGGCGTTGGCCACGCCGGGGACGACCACGGTGTCGGCGGCGGCCAGTTCGTCGAGCCCGTGCTCCGCGGTGATCGAGAAGCCGCCGACCGCCGCGAGCGGGGTGCCGGGCCGGTCGGCGCACACCTTGAGGCCGTACCAGGGGGCCGCCAGCAGCCCGCTCAGCTCCGGCCGCGCCAGCCCGAACACCTCGACCACCACGCCGAGTTCGAACGGCGCCATGCCCTCGAAGGCGTACACGGCGACATCGTGCACCGGCTCGGGGCGACGCCCGATCGTGACGGCCACCGGCCCGGCCGTACGCTCCTGTGTCACGGGTCCTCCTGGGTCCTGCCCGCCGTCGTGCCCGGTGATGGGCGCGGCGGCGGTGAGTGTACTGCTCCGGGCGTCCGGAAATCCCTTCGAACCGGGGCGCAACCTCCGGCCGTCCCGCACGTCCATGGAGACGAGGGTGGGGCCGGGCCGCGGATCGGGGCCGTCGGTGCGGTCCTTCGACCATCCATCACGTGCCTGACGGGGGCGGCTCTGCCGTACCCCGTCCCGGGGGAAAGCAGTACGTACATGTCCATGGCCATGGGGCCGATCGCGGGACCGGTGGGGGCGCGCGGATCCCTTCGCGGAATGGTCCGGCTGTTCTTCGGGGCTCCTGCCGCCCGGCCGGCGCGGTTGCCCGGCGCCGGGGAGGACGGCGCGGCGGACCCCGGCGCGGGGGGCGCCCAGGGCCGCTCGGGGTTCCGGCTGTTGCGCGGCGGCCGCGGTCGGTCCGAGGAGGAGCGGCCCACCCTCACCGACCTCTACCACGTCCACCGGCTCGGCCTGGTCCGGATGGCCGTCCTGCTGGTGGACCATCAGGACATCGCCGAGGACGTGGTCCAGGAGGCCTTCACCCAGCTCTACCAGCGGCACGGTGAGCGGCTGGACGACCTGGACAACGCGCTCGGGTACCTGCGGACCGCCGTGGTCAACGGTGCCCGCTCGGTGCTGCGGCGGCGCAGGACCGCCCGCGAGTACGTGCCGCCGCACGAGGCCGACGCCCCGTCGGCCGAGGACCACGCCGTCCTCAACGACGAGCACCGCAGGGTCCTGGTCGCCCTGCAGGAGTTGACCTCCCGCCAGCGCGAGGTGCTGGTGCTGCGCTACTGGTCCGACCTGTCGGAGGCGCAGATCGCCGAGGCCCTGGGACTCTCCCGGGGCGCCGTGAAGTCCACCGCCAGCCGGGCCCTGGACGCCCTGGAGAAGCATCTGGAGAAGGTTCGATGACCAAGAGGATCCCCGGTCGCCGGGACGGCGACGGCAGTGACGGCGGGCCCGATGAGACGCCCACCGAACGGCTGCTGCGCGAGGCGCTGAACGCCCGCGCCACCCTCGTGACGGTGCACGACCTGCGCCCGGCCGCCCCGCCCGGCGGCAGGGGCCGGATGCGGCGGCTGAAGCCGGTCTACCTGGCGACGGCCCCGCTGCTGGCGCTGGCCGCGGCACTGGCGATCGGGGTGCTGGGGTTCCGGGCCGACATGGTGGCCGACCGGCAGCGGAACCCCGATCCGGCGGCCACCCTGTCCGCCTCGCCGACCCCGACCCCGCTGCCCACCCCCGAGCCGAGCCCGACCGCCACGGCGACCGACGGGGCCAGCCCGGCGGCCGTCGAGGAGACCGAGCCGCCCGAGACGGCGGACCCCCCGGGGGCCGCCGCGACCACCACCGCGGCGGCCGGGCCGGCGACCCCGTACACGTTCCGGGGCGTCAGGTTCAAGGTCCCCTCGGGCTGGCGGGTCGTCCCGCCCGACCCCGAGAGCGAGAGCCTGTGCGTCCTGAGCCCCGGCGCGCCCCGCTCGGCGACGGCCGCGGACTGTTCGCCGTACGGCGCCATGCTGACCGTCCACGACCGCGTGCCCGAGCTCTGGCCGTCCCAGTACTTCCTGCTGAGCCGGGACGGCTGGGGCTCGCAGCCGTCCTGCCCGGTCTGGGGCAACCCCAACCCGGGGGACCCGGCGAAGCCGCCGATGACCGACACCTATGCGGTCACCCGCGACATCGTGGCGGGCCGGGCGGCCTACAAGGCGCAGTGGCACGTCACCTGCAACGCCAAGGAGTCCTTCACCGCCCAGCTGTGGGGGCTGCCGCGGGACCAGGTCTTCCTGTCGGCGATCGGCATGACGCCCGAGTACCAGCCGGGCCTGGTGTCGATCCTGGACACCCTCGACGTCAGCTCCCACCCGGTGCCGCCCACGCCTTCCTACAAGAACGACGTCTCGGTCACGGTGTCCGGCCTGGCGACCGCCCAGCAGGTGTCCAACAACGGCGCCGAGACCACCGTCTCGGTCACCTTCAAGAACACCGGCACCACCGACTACGCCAAGATCCAGCCGGTGTTCGTCGCGGAGGACTACGCGGGCTCGCCGGGCGGGTCGGTGCCGAGGACGGCGGGCACGCTGCAGCGCGAGGACCCGTCCGGCTGGACCACCCTGCCGCTGGGCGAGGGCGACGGCAAGGAGCGCGCCTCGATGGGCGAGGACGCCGCCTTCCCGCTCGCACCGGGCCAGAGCCGCACCGTCAAGTACCGGATGAAGCTCACCCGGGAGGACGGCGCGGGCGTGCTGCCGGTGACCGTGTCGGCGGTGCGCGCCCTGCCGGGGACACAGGAGTACGAGACCGTCGGCGAGCGCAGCGTCCCCGTGCGGGTGGTCGCGCGCTGAACGGCCGGGGGCCGGCCTCCCGGGTGCGGGAGGCCGGCCCCTCGTGGCGTGCCCGGGGGCCGGGGTCAGGCGAGCGACGCCATCCAGGCCTCGATGTCCTCGGCGCGGCGCGGCAGGCCGGCGGAGAGGTTCTCGTTGCCCCCGGCGGTGACCAGGATGTCGTCCTCGATGCGCACGCCGATGCCGCGGTACTCCTCGGGGACGGTCAGGTCGTCCTGCTGGAAGTACAGGCCGGGCTCGACGGTCAGCACCATGCCGGGGACGAGCAGCGCGTCCACGTGCTCCTCGCGGCGCGAGTGCGCGCAGTCGTGGACGTCCAGGCCGAGCATGTGGCCGGTGCCGTGCAGGGTCCAGCGGCGCTGCAGGCCGAGCTCCAGGACCTTCTCGACGTCGTGCACCGACGGGTCGAGCAGGCCCCAGGCGAGCAGGCGCTCGGCGAGGACCCGCTGCGAGGCGTCGTGGAAGTCGCGGAAGCGGGCGCCCGGCCTCACGGCCGCGATGCCGGCCTCCTGGGCGTCGTACACCGCCTCGTAGATCTTGCGCTGCAGGTCGTCGAACCGGCCGTTGATCGGCAGGGTGCGGGTGACGTCCGCGGTGTAGAGGGTGTGGGTCTCCACGCCGGCGTCCAGCAGCAGCAGCTCGCCGGGGCGGACGTCGCCGTCGTTGCGCACCCAGTGCAGGGTGGTGGCGTGCGCGCCGGCGGCGCAGATGGAGCCGTAGCCGACGTCGTTGCCCTCGACCCGGGCGCGGCGCCAGAAGGTGCCCTCGATCCAGCGCTCGGAGGTGGCGACCGCCTGGCCCATCTCGCGGACCACGTCGGTGAAGCCGTTGACGGTGGCGGTGCAGGCGGCGCGCAGCTCGCCGATCTCCCACTCGTCCTTGACCAGGCGCAGGCCGCTCAGGAACTCCTTGAAGCCGGCGTCCCGGTCGGCGTCGAGGACGTCGGCGAGGGCGGCCTCCAGGCCGGCGTCGTAGCCGCGCACGATCCGGGTGGGCGCGTCCGAGGCCTTGGCGCGCTCGGCCAGCTCCTCGGCGGCCCTGCGCACGTCGCGGGCGGGCAGCCCGAGGAGCTGCTCCTGCTCGGCCAGGCTGTGCCGGCGGCCGACCCACAGCTCGCCGTAGCCGTCCAGCCAGAACTCGCCGTTCTCGCGGTCGGAGCGCGGCAGCAGGTACAGGGCGAAGTCGTGGCCGCTCGCGCCGGTGGGCTCGGCGACCAGCACCGCGTCCTCGGTCCGGTCCCCGGTGAGGTGCACGTACTCGCTGGCGGCACGGAAGCTGTAGTCGGTGTCGTTGGCGCGCACCCGCAGGTTGCCGGCCGGGATCACCAGGCGCTCGCCCGGGAAGGCCTCGGAGAGCCGGGCCCGGCGCTCGGCGGCGTACGGGGCCTGGGCGACCGGCGCGAGGCCGTGCAGCTCGGTGTCGGCCCAGCCGGACTTCATCGAGGCGGCGAGTTCGTCGGAGACCTCGGAGTAGAGGCCGTTCTTGCGGCCCTTGAACTCCTGCGGCTCCTCGCCGGCGGCCTCGGGGTTCTCCGCCACTGCCGGGCTGCGGTCCTCGGTCACGTACGTCGCCTCCTTGCGATGGGTGCCGTCCCATGGGGGTCCCCCTGGGCCGGAGGGCCGGGGGCGCGTCGGATCGCGACACGCGTGGGCGGCCGTGCGTCCATGGTACGGACGCCCGGCCGCCGTTGTTCGGGGCGGTGGCCGCGAGCAGGCCTTACTCGAAGCGCACGGCGAGCAGCACCAGGTCGTCGGTGGCGGTCCGGCCGGCGTCCGGGTCCACGCAGGTGGCCAGCAGGTGCGCGCAGAGCCGGTCCGGGTCGATCCGCACGTCGCGCGGGGCGTCGGCGGCGGCCCGGCGCAGGCTGGACTGCCCGGAGTGCAGGGTGGGGCCGCAGCGGCGGGCCAGCCCCTCGGTGTACAGCAGCAGGGTGTCGCCGCGCTCGGCGGTCAGCTCCACGCCGGGCGCCTCCCAGCAGGCCAGCACGCCGAGCGGCGCGGACAGCGAGGTCTCCACGAACTCGGCGCCGTGCCGGCCGACCAGGACCGGCGGGCAGTGCCCGGCGCCGGCCAGGGTGATCCGGCGGTCCTCCGGCTCCACCCAGGCGTAGACCGCGGTGGCGGTCCGGGTGGGCTCGGTGGTCTTGAGCAGCAGTTCGAGGTCGCCGAGCACGGAGACCGGGTCCTCGCCCTCCAGCACGGCGTACGCCCGCAGCGCGGCCCGCACCCGGCCCATCGCGGCGGCGGCGCCGGGCGCCGAAGCGGGACCTGCGCCCGGCCCGTCGCCGGAGACGCTGCCGACGGTCAGGCCGAGGGTGCCGTCGGGCAGCGGGATGGCGTCGTACCAGTCGCTGCCGTAGGAGCGGTCCAGCCCGGCCGGCAGCAGCCGGGCGGCCAGCCGCAGTCCGGGCACCTGCGGGAGCCGGTCGGGCAGCAGGCCGCGGCGCAGCGCCTCGGTGGTCCGCCGGACCCGCTCGGCGTCCAGCTGCTTGGCCAGCAGCGGCGCGGCGACCTCGCAGTACCGGGCGGCGAGCTCGCTCTGGCGTTCGGTGGGCCCGGCGGGCTCGTCGTAGAACCAGAGGGCGGCGGCCAGCGGTCCGTCCTCGTCGGTGGCGAACGGCAGGCCGTAGCAGCCGCCGAGGCCGAGGTGGGCGGCGAGCTCGCGCAGCCGACCGCCGATCGCGGGGTCCTCGGCGAGGTCGTGGGAGGCCAGCCGGTCCGGCCGGTCCCGCTCGCGCAGCAGCCGGGCGACCAGGCTCTGCTCGGGCGGGACGGTCTCCAGCGAGCCGAGGCTGGCCCGGTCCAGGCCGAGGCCGACGGGCTGGCCCGGGCCGCCGTCGGGGGCGGCGGTGACCAGCAGCGCGCGCCGGGCGCCGAGCAGCGCCGCCCCGGAGGCCAGCACGGCCGCCAGGGTCCCGTCGAGCCCGCGGGCCCGGGCGAGCAGCCCGGTGTGCTCGTGCAGGCTGGTGAAATCGGACAGCCGTCCGGCCAGACGGTCCTGCACCGCCGGGACGGGCGGCGCGCCGTTCTCCTCCGCCGCGGCGGGCGCCGGGCCGGGGAAGCCCGGCGGGTCGAGCACCGACAGGCCGCCGGCGCAGCCGGCCTCCGCGGGCTCGGCGGGCGACGGTGACGAGGACGGCGGGTGGGACTCGATCATGCCGCCACTCCTGACGCGGTGGTACGTGTCATGCGGAACCCCTAGGGATACGGCCGAACGGAGCGAGCACGGCCGAAGGGCGCGTTTCGCCTGGATTCGCTACTTCTCGTCATTGATCGTCAGCAATGCCACCACTTCTACACAGCCCATTCGGGGCATGTCCAGATCCGTGGCACCCGCCGCCGGTCCGTCCCGCACCCCCGCGGCGCCCGCCCGGGAGCGCGTCCGGGCCGGTCGGGGGCCCGCCGGGGGCATGGGGCGGGCGTTCAGCGGGCACACCCGTGGTGACCGGGTCCGCCGGCCGTTCCGGATCGTACGCACCCGCCGCGCGCCGTCGTGGCGGGGCGGGAGCCACTCACTCGTACGGTGGAACCGCCCGCCCCCGGGCGGCGTCCATCCGGTCGCATACGGGATTCTCGTTCCAAGGGCTGTTCCCTCCGCGGCCCTTTTCACGTCGTGCTCCACCGCCAGTGCTCCACGCCCGTCCGCCGCGCCCCCGGGCCCTGATCCGTACGGCGGTCGCGGGCGTCCCCGGGGGGAGCCGAGCCACCCGAGCGGTCACGGAAAGGAACGAGCGCCCATGCGTGAGAACCCGAGGGGCCGGTCGGCGGCCCGTTCCGCCCGGCTGGCCGCCGCCCTGACGGCCGCCGTGGAGCACCGCTGGCCGGTGGTGCCCGGCGCGCTGCTGCTCGACGGCCGCTGCTCCTGCGACGAGCCGCGCTGCGCCGCCCCCGGCGCCCACCCGCACGACCCGCCGCTGCTCGCGGCCACCACCGACGCCCGGATGGTGCGCTGGTGGTGGGAGCGGCAGAGCCCGGACGCACCGCCGCTGCTGGCCACCGGCGGGGCCGTCTCGGCGGTCAGCCTGCCCGCCGCGGCCGGCGCCCGGGCGATCGCCTACCTGGGCGCGCTGCGGCTGCCGCTGGGCCCGGTGCTGGCCCTGCCCGGCCGGTACGCGCTGCTGGTCGCCCCGTACTCGCTGGACGCGCTCGGTGAGCTGCTCGCCCAACAGCCGTGGGTGCCGGGCTCGTTGCGCTACCACGGGACGGACGGCTTCCTGCCGCTGCCGCCCGGCGGAGCGGACCGGCGGGCCCGGGTGCGCTGGGTCCTGCCGCCGCGCCCGGAGCCGGACGGCGGGGTCCGTCTGCCACAGGTCGGGCCGCTGCTGGGGGAGTTGGTGGCGGCGACGGTCCGGCTGGACACCGGGCACTCCGCGCACTGACGGCCGCCGCCGGGCGGCGCGGCCCGGAAAAACAAAAGATCCGGCCGCTGGCGACGGGGGATGCACCAGCGACCGGACTCTTTAGACAGTAACAAGGATCGGCGTCCACGCCAATTTCCAAGAGGCCGTCGCCGCCCGGAAATTGCGGGCGGCGACGGTAATGTGACGCGTATCACCCGATGCGGGTCGCCTTTAGTTCAAAGTGACCTGACGGTTCACCAGGTTCGCGCGGGCGCGACGCTCCTCGGCGGTCAGCGGGGTCTCGTCGGCGAGCGTCTCGGCGAGCCGCTCGGCGAACTCGGCGGCCGGCTTCTCGCAGTCGGCCGCGGTCATCGCGAGCGGCAGGTCCCAGACCGGGACGGTCAGGCCGTGCGCGCGGAACGAGCCGACCAGGCGGGTGTCCGGGCCGATCGCGGCGCGGTCGGCGGCGTTCAGCCGGGCCAGCGCGTCCAGCAGCCGCTCCTCGGGGACGGTCATCACCCAGCGCAGGTGGTTCTTGTCCGGGGTGCCGCACCAGTAGGCGGAGTCGACCGAGGACAGCTTCTCGGTGGGGATCGCCGAGGCGTTGGCGCGCTCCAGGGAGGCCGCGACCTCACCGGTGGCGGTCTCGGCGTCCTCCAGCCAGAACTCGAAGCCGGTGTGCACGGCGGGGGTGAACGCGGCGTCGGTGTCGAGCAGTTCCTGCAGCCGGCGGCCGCCCGGGACGGTCCGGCGGGACGGCACCGGGGAGCCCGGCTCGGCGGCCAGCGCCAGCTCCAGGGCGTCCGCCAGGTCGCGGCTCAGGTCGCCGGAGGAGGACTGGGTCTGCAGCCCCAGCAGGATCGAGCCGTCCTGGCGGCGCAGCGCCGGCCAGGCCAGCGGCAGCACGGTCGCCAGGGTCACCGACGGCACCTCGCCGTTGGCGCCCTCGGCCACCCCGGCGGCCAGCGTCAGCGGCACGGTCGCGGCCGGCACCAGCTCGCGCAGCGCCACCCAGTCGGCCTCGCCCGGCAGCCCCTCGAACGGACGGTGCACCAGCTCCTGGACGGCGTGCGAGGCCTCCCGGCCGTGGCAGGCCTTGTAGCGGCGGCCCGAGCCGCAGGGGCAGTTCTCACGGGCCCCGACCACGGGGATCTCGCCCGTGACGGCGGGGGTGGACTGGCTGCGCTGCGGCGCCTTCTTGGCGGCCTTCTTGCCCATGGTGCGGCTCTCCCGGGAACGGTGACGTATTGCACCGGGCAGCCTACTCAGGCGCCGCGCCCCGGCCCGCCACCGCCGTTCCGTCCGGCTCAGGCGCTGCGGGCGTCACCGCCGTCCCTGCGGGCGTGCCGGGCCCGGGCCGGCAGCGCCGCCCAGACCGTCACCTCGCCGGGCGCGTCGCGCACGCCCCAGTCGCTGGCCAGCTGGTCGACGATGCTCAGTCCGCGCCCGCCGCGCGAGGTGAGCGAGGGACTGGACGGCACCGGCCTGGTCTGTGCCCCGCCGTCGGTGACCTCCAGGGTGAGCACGCCGTCCGCGTGCATCTGCCAGCGCACCAGGACGCCGCCGTCCTCCTCCTCGGACGCCTGCGCCGCGGCCGCGGTCCGTTCGGCGGGGCCGCCCGCGGGGACGCCCACCAGGACGCCGCCGAGCACCTCGGCGCGGGCGCTGCGCCCGAGCGCGGGCAGCGGGCCCAGCGGCCGGGCGTACCGACACGCGTTGCTCAGCAGTTCGGAGAGGATCAGAACGGCATCGTCGATGACCGGTTCCGGTACCTCGCGGTCGCCCAGATCTCGACGCAGTCGGCGCCGTGCGACCCCGACACTCGCTGGGCCGTGCGGCACTGCCATGGTCGATGAAGTAGGCACTTCACGCGCCACCATCAACGCCACCCCCGGACCTCCTTCAGCGTATGCCGAGGGATGGATGCCCCTTGGTAATGCGTCGGAAACGACCACGCGGCGATCCCGGGCGGACATTTCGGGGGTCGCGACCCACGGTGCGCGAAAGGTGATTCGGTGCTCACCCTCCGTCGTACGGGAGGGCAATTCCCGGCAAAAAACAGTCGACGTGCGGTTTGGCCGCTACCGAAGTGGTCGGTTGTGGTCGTGTGCGATCGCCTGAGGCCGGAGTGACGGATGTGAAAGAAGTGACGAATCACCGGCCGGGAACCGGCTCACCCGTCCCGGGCGGCCCGTGGGGCGGGTCCTACCGGCCGAGCTGGGCCAGCACCTCCGCCGGGCGGTTGGTGATGATCGCCGACACCCCCAGCTCCAGGCAGAGATCGACGTCGGCCGGCTCGTCCACCGTCCACACGTGCACCTCGTGGCCGGCCGCGCGCAGCCGGGTCACCAGCTCGGGGCGGGCCCGGACCAGCTCGATGCCCGGCCCGGCGATCCGCGCCCCGCCCGGCAGCGCGGCGCCCGGCCGCACCCGGCCCAGCAGCGGCAGCGTCCGCTCGAACAGGAACACCCGCGGGAACCGCGGCGCGGCCGCCCGCACCCGGCCCAGCGCCACCGGGGAGAAGCTCATGATCCGGGCCCGCGGCCGGTCGCCCTCGGCGTCGGGGTCCGCCGGCGCGATGCCGAAGCGGGCCAGCGTCCGCAGCAGCTCCGCCTCGACCC
The DNA here is from genome assembly GCF_053603215.1 of Kitasatospora sp. NPDC004240. Lineage (NCBI taxonomy): Bacteria > Bacillati > Actinomycetota > Actinomycetes > Kitasatosporales > Streptomycetaceae > Kitasatospora > Kitasatospora sp. NPDC004240. The sequence goes on from NZ_JBSGFD010000081.1 coordinate 17,701, forward strand.
GGCCCCGGAAGCGGACCGGGTGCTTGGTCTCGATGGCCAGCTCCACCGGGCGGCCGCTGTCCACGGCCAGCTCCAGCAGGCTCTCCAGCCGCAGCACCCCGCGCAGCTCCGGGTCGGTGCTCGCCACGCCGGTCTTCCAGGCGCCGAAGTCGTACGCCTCCAGCTCGGCCAGCGTCATCGCCGAGACCGTGCCGCGGCCGTCCGAGACCCGGCCGATCCGGCGGTCGTGCACGCAGACCAGCTGCCCGTCGGCGGTCACCCGGACGTCGCACTCCAGTCCGTCCGCGCCCTCGGCGAGCGCCCGGCGGTACGCGGCCAGGGTGTGCTCGGGCAGCGCGTGCGAGGAACCGCGGTGGGCGATCACCCGGACCCGGGCGGAGCGGGCCGGAGCCGGGGTGGGCGGGGACAGATCGGGACTGGTCACGCGTCCACGATAGGCGGCCGAGGTGAAGCGGGGACGACGGCGGCCCCAACCCGCGGGGCCGTGGGGCCGTCCGCGCGGTCGGGGCCGTCGTGGGTGGGTGCGGCCGGGTCGGGGCCGCGGTGGGTGGGTGCCGTTTCGCCGGTGGGTGGGCCGGGTCGGCTCAGGCCGCCGTGCGGCGCCCGGTGAACCGGACCACGAGGAGGGTGGCCAGCGCCGGCACCAGGAAGCCGAACAGCGAGGCCGAGGTCCACGCCTGCGGGGTGAAGCCGAGGGCGCCCTGCAGGTCCGTCCACAGCTCCGTCCACCACGGGGTGACCGAGCTCGGGTGGAGGAACTGGTACGTCGCGAAGCCCAGCGCCCAGGTCAGCAGCATCGACCAGCGGGTGGGCGCGTTCTGCGAGAGGTCCCAGCCCCGCCGGCCGGCGCCGAAGAAGTGGTCCACCGCCAGCACCGCGAACATCGGCACGAAGACCGCGCCGATCACCTCCAGGAAGCCGTAGTAGGAGGTGAGGAACGCGTCGATGCCGGTGATCTGCAGCGCCAGCACCGTGATCAGCGCCCCGATGGCGCCGGTCAGCAGCCGGCGGTCCACCCGCGGCACCAGGTTGTGGATCGACATCGCGGTCGAGTAGACGTTCGCGAAGGACTGGTCGGTCTCGCGCACCACCAGCACCAGCAGGAAGAGCCAGCCCGCGGTGACCCCGGTGAAGGAGGAGAACACCTTGGTCGGGTCGCCCTCCGACTGCAGCAGCGCGATCGCGCCGAGCACGTAGCACCAGACCTGGGCCACCGTGTAGCCGGAGAAGGTCCCCCAGAAGGCCGAGCGGCCCGTGCGGGCGTGCCGGGTGTAGTCCGCGGCCAGCGGGACGAAGGAGATCGACACCGCGATGACGTAGTCGGTGGCCTGCAGGAAGCCGTGCCAGTTGCTCCCGCCCGGGTTGGGGACGCCCTGCCGACCGAGCTGCACGGTGAAGTAGACCATCGCCACGCCCACCGCGACCGCCACGTACTTGCGCAGCACCGCGATCGCGCCCAGCGGCCAGATGGTCAGCACGGTGGTCAGCGCGCCGCCGAGCAGCACGAACAGCCAGCTCCAGCCGGTGGTGCCGGCCACCGCCTGGGCGCCCATCGAGATGACCAGCAGCTCGTAGACGCCCCAGCCGACGCACTGGGCGATGTTCAGCACGGTCGGCAGGTACGACAGCCGCGTGCCGAACAGGCCGCGCAGCTGGGTCATCGCCGGGGCGCCGCTGCGGGCGCCGATCAGCGCGGCCACGCCGAGCATCCCGGTGCCGATCACCGTGCCGGCCACGATCGCCGTCACCGCCGCCACGATGCCCAGCTCGGCCCCCGGCGGGCCGAGCACGGTGGCCGCGCTGGTGAAGCCGATCAGGCTCACCCCGAGGTTGGCCCAGAGCGCGAACAGCGCCCGGAAGTCCAGGGTCCGCGGCGGCTCGGTGTCCAGCACCAGCGGCGCCTCCACCCGCCCGGCCGGCTCCGGCCGGTCGAGGACGGCGCCGGCGGCGGTGGAACCGCCGGCGGGTCCGGCGGCGTCCGAGTGAACGGTCGCGGACGACCCGGGGAAATCCTTGGACGCGGAAGCGCCCGACGAAGAGGATGGCGAAGCAGGCGGCATGGCCGATACTCCCTACGCCGGCATTACCCGGACAGGTTCCGGCGGTCAGCGCCCCCTCGGCGGCACGGCCACGGATCCGGGTACGGATACCGTGGCGTACGGTCGACCGGCGCACTCTCAGCCTGGTGGGTCCAAGCTCCCGCGTGTCAGTTTGGAGCGACAGGCTAACCGGCGCGGCGGGGAACGCCAAGGTCAGGGGGGCGGGGGTCCGGATCGCGGGACGGTTCGGACACCCCCGGTGCCACCTCCGTCACCCGGGTCGCGGACGTCACCCGGGTCACGGGGCCGCCGGCCGCGGCGACCGGTCCGGGCAGTCGTGGCGACCGGTCCGGCCGGTCCGGACGGGGGGTGCCGCAGGCCCTGTCGTACGTCCCGGCTAAGGATTCTTATGAGTTCTTCAGAAGGGTCCTTACGGCAAACGAATCGGCCGTGCGAAAAACTAGGGTTCTTGGTTCTGTCAGCTATGGAGGTCGTTCGTGAGCACCGAGCGTGAGGTTGGGTCCACCGGGCCGCAGGGGGATCAGCCCGGCGGTCAGGGGGCGGTGCCCGACGACACCGCGACCCAGGTGACGCCGGCGGTCACGCAGGCCCCGGCGGCCACGGAGGCCCCGGCCGCGGGCGGGTCGCGGCCGACCCTGGCCTTCGGCAAGGTCACCGCGCCCGAGACGCCCGTCGCCCCGGCGACCGAGTACGTGGACGCCCCGCCGCCGGTGCTGCCGCCCGCCGAGGGGACGCCCGCGCCGACGTACGTGGACGCGCCGCCGCCGGCGCTCGGCCCGGAGCCGTCCACCACCCAGCTGAGGGCCGTCGCCCCGGCCGCGCCGCCGGCCAACCCGTACGCGACCCCGGCCGGCGGTGTCCCCCTCGACCCGTACGCCGCCCCGGCCGCCGCCCACGATCCGTACGCGCCCGCGCCCGCGCCCGCAGCGCCCGTCGCGGCCCACGACCCGTACGCCGTGCCGGGCGCCACGCCCGCGGGTGGCACCCCCCAGGGGCACCAGCCGTTCGGTGCCGGCCAGCCGCTCGCGCCAGAACTCCCGGTCGGCGGCGTACTGTTCGCCCGCGCGGTAGGCGCTCTCCTCGGCGGCGACCTCGGCGGGGGTGGCGAAGGTACGGGGGCCGGGCGCGGCGCCGGTGGCGAGGGCGGTGTACAGCTCGGCGACGCGGCCGCCGATCAGGGTGAGCGCGTAGGCGTCGACGGCGAGGTGGTGGACGCGCCGGTACCAGAGGTGACGGTCCGCGCCGAGCCGGATGAGGGCCTGGGCGAACAGCGGCCCCTCGGCGAGGTCCACCGGGCGGGCCAGGTCGGCGCGCATCCAGTCCTCGGCCTCGCCGTCGGGGTCGGCGGCGGTGCTCAGGTCGAGCCGGTGCAGCGGCCAGGGCCGGCCGGGGCGCAGCCGCTGGCGCGGGGTGCCGTCCTCGGCGGTGACCAGGGCGTGCAGGGCGTCGGCCTCGTCGACGGTCTGCCGCAGGGCGCGTTCGAAGAGTCCGGCGTCGAGCGGGCCCGTGATCTCGACGGCGTCGCCGGTGTTGTAGCCGGGGCTGCCGGGGTCGAGCACCTGGGCGTACCAGATGGCCGCCTGGGTGGCGAGCAGCGGTACGTCGGGGCCGTCGACGGCGGGCTGGTGGCGACGCATGGGTGTGAGAACTCCTCGGATCCGGCGACGTAACGCCTACTTAGGTTAGCCTAAGCTATCTTCATATCGTCTGGTCAAACAGCCCGCCGGGGACCGTCCAACGGCCGCTCCCCGCAAGGGCCCTGACGCCCCCGGAGGCGCCCCGCCATGCCCACTCCCGTCAAGGAAGCGATCCGCGCGCGCGTGCACGCCCACCGGGAGGAGCTGCTCGCGCTCAGCCGCCGGATCCACGCCCACCCCGAACCGGCCTTCACCGAGCACCGGGCCGCCGCCTGGTGCGCCAACCTGCTGCGCGGGCACGGCTTCACGGTCACCGCGCCCGCGTACGGGCTGGACACCGCCTTCACCGCCACCGCCGGCTCCGGGCCGGTCACCGTCGCCCTGGTCTGCGAGTACGACGCGCTGCCCGGCCTCGGCCACGCCTGCGGCCACAACCTGATCGCGGCCGCCTCGATCGGCGCCGCCCTCGGCCTCGCCCCGGACGCCGACCGGCTCGGCCTGACCGTCCGGGTGATCGGCGCGCCCGCGGAGGAACGCGGCGCCGGCAAGGCCCTGTTGATCGACGCCGGCGCCTTCGACGGCGTGGACGCCGCGATGATGGTCCACCCCTGCCCGGTCGAGGTCGCCGACTTCCGCTCCTTCGCGCTCGGCACCCTCTCGGTCCGCTACACCGGCCGCGCCGCCCACCCCAGCCTCAACCCGCACCAGGGCCGCAACGCCGCCGACGCGCTCACCGTCGCCCAGGTCGCGATCGGCCTGCTGCGCCAGCAACTCCCGCCGCACTGGCGGGTGCACGGCATCACCACGGCCGCGGGCACCGCCCCCAACCTGATCCCCGACACCGCCACCGCCGAGTACGAGATCCGCGCCTCGGCCGCCGAGGACCTCACCGAGCTGCGCGCCCGGGTGGAGGACTGCTTCCGGGCCGGCGCGCTCGCCACCGGCTGCGAGGTCACCCTCACCCGGCCCGAGCCCGACTACCTGGACTTCCGCGGCGACCCCGCACTCCTCGCCCTCTGGCGGGAGAACGCGCGGGCGCTCGGCCGTCCGGAGCCGGTCGAGAGCGGCCCCTTCGCCTGCACCGACATGGGCAACGTCTCGCACCGCGTCCCGGCGATCCACCCCGTGCTGGACATCACCGGCGGCGCCTGCGCCCCGCACGAGCCGGCCTTCGCGGACGCGGCCGTCTCGCCGGAGGGCGAGCGCGCCGCACTCGACGGCGCGCTCGCCCTGGCGTGGACGGCGGCCGACCTCGCTGCCCGTGAGGTCGCGCCGCCGCCCGGCTCGTAGGGCCCGTCCTCAGACCGCGACGTGCACCGGGCCCGGGTCCCGGTGCTGGTCCGGCAGCAGGCCGCCCAGGACCTCCGGGACGGCCCGCAACACGGTGACGCCCAGCTCCCGGACCAGCGCACCGGTCTCGGCCCGGCCCGCCGGATCGGCGAGCACCAGGGCCGCGCCGGCCCGCAGCGGCCAGAAGAACTCCCAGAGCGGCAGCCCCAGTTGCAGCACCCGGTCACCGGCGCCCAGCCCGTACGCGGACTGCAGGGCGCGCAGCCGGCGGTCCACCTCGGCGTGCGTCACCCGGACGCCCAGCGGGCGGCCGCCCGGGCCGTACCCCAGGTACACCGGGTGCTGCGGGGTCAGCGGACGCGGCGGATCGGTGGACAGCTCGCCGTCCGCGTCGAGCTCCCGGGGCCGGACGGCGCCCGGCACCCCCTCCCCCAGCACGGCCACCGGCGCGGCGTCCGCCAGCAGGTGGGCCAGCCGGCCGGGCGCGTCCCGCGGGTCCAGCGGGAGGTACGCGGCCCCGGTCTTGGCCACCGCCAACAGCGCCGGCAGCAGTTCGGCGGGCCGGGCGGACGCGAGGCCGACCACCGCCCCGGGGCGGGCCCCCAGCGCGGCCAGCCGCCGGGCCAGCCGGTTGGCGGCCGTGTTCAGCTCTCCGTACGGGACGAGCGTGCCGTCCGCGAGCACCAGCGCGGGTGCCCGCGGGGTGCGGGCGGCCTGCGCCTCGACCGGGCCGATGACCGTGGTCGGCGGCAGCACGGGCCGCGCCACCCCCGGCCGTACGCCGCCCTCTCCCGCCCGTGCGCCGTCCGTCGCGCCCTCCATCAGGCCGCGCCCAGCAGCTCGGCCCAGGCCTCGACGGCGGGGCGTTCGGCCAGTTCGACGAAGCCCACCCGGGCGCCCTCGGCGCGCCAGCGCTCGGCCAGCGTCATCAGCCGCACCGAGTCCAGGCCCCAGTCGGCCAGGTTCTCGTCCAGCGGGATCTCCGCCGGGTCCTCGCCGAGCAGTTCGGCGACCTCGGCCCGGATCCGTTCCACGGTGAAGGCCATCGCCGTCACTTCCCTTCCGGCATGTCGAAGACGGCGTCGGTGGTGGTCACCACGGCGCAGCGGCCGGCCACCCAGGCCAGCGCGGCGCGGTGCTCGGCCGGCCCGAAGTCGGCGACCGCGTCGGCCACCACGAAGGCCCGGATGTCGCGCATCCAGGCGTCGCAGGCGGTGGCCTGCACCCCGATGTGCGCGTACACCCCGACGATCACCAACTGGTCGCGGCCCTGCTCGCGCATCAGCTCGGCCAGCCGGGTGCGCACGAAGGCGCTGTACTTCCACTTGGTCAGCACGGTGTCGTGCCCGGCCGGGGCGACCTCGTCGGCGATCGCCACCGCCCGGGGGTCGTCCGGGATGCCCGGACCCCAGAAGTCCTGCTGGAGCCCGCGCTCGGACGGGCCCTGGCCGCCCGGCTGCGCCGAGTACACCACGGGGACGCCGAGCCGCTCCGCCTCCTTGCGCAACCGGCCGACGTTCTCGAAGAGTTCGGTGACGGGGGCGGCGCCGGTGTCGAAGGCGTCCAGGAAGTGGTTCTGCAGGTCGTGCACCAGCAGGACGGCGCGGGCGGGGTCGACCGTCCAGTCGACCCGGTTGGCGGGCAGCTCGCCGGCGGCGGGCATCGGGTACGGGGAGATGCGGGGCAGGCCCACGGTGGTTCGTCCTTCAGCTGTCGGTGGTGGTGGTGAGGGTGGCCGCGATCGCGGCGCGCAGGTCCTTCTTGGAGACCTTGCCGATGCCGGTGGCGGGGAAGGCCGCCACGAACTCGACCCGGTCCGGGACCTTGTAGGCGGCCAGCCCGCGCTCGCGCACGAAGCGCTTGAGCGCGGCGGCCTTCGGCGGCGCCTGGCGGGCGTCCTCGCGGAGCACCACGTAGGCGCAGGTGCGCTCGCCGAGGTACGGGTCGGGCATCGAGACCACGGCCGCGTCGTGCACGGCGGGGTGGGCGAGCAGGTGGTTCTCGATCTCCTCGGCGGCCACCTTCTCGCCGCCGCGGTTGATCTGGTCCTTGGCCCGGCCCTCGACCACCAGGTGGCCGGTGGGGGTGCGGCGCACCAGGTCGCCGGTGCGGTAGAAGCCGTCCTCGGTGAAGGAGGCGGCGTTGTGCCCGGGGGCGTTCCAGTAGCCGCGGATGGTGTACGGGCCGCGGGTGAGCAGGTGGCCGGTCTCGCCGTCCGGCAGGTCGCGGTCGGCGTCGTCGACCACCCGGATCTCGTCGTCCGGGGAGATCGGGCGTCCCTGGGTGGTGACCACGAGCTCCTCGGGGTCGTCCAGGCGGGTGTAGTTGACCAGGCCCTCGGCCATCCCGAACACCTGCTGGAGGGCGCAGTCCAGCACCGGGCGGACCCGGCGGGCGGCCTCCTCGCTGAACTTGGCGCCGCCCACCAGCAGCACCTCCAGGCTGCTCAGGTCGTACCCGCCGCCCGGCCCGTGCTGCCCGCCCTGACTGCCCTGCCCACCCTGCTCGCGCTGCCGCTCGGCGGCCTCCAGCCAGAGCAGCGCCAGCGGCGGCACCAGGCCGGTGATCGTCACGCCCTCGCGCTCGACCAGCGGGAACGCGGTCTCCGGGTTCGGCTGCGGGCAGAGCACCACCCGGCCGCCCGCGTACAGGGTGCCCAGCGAACCGGGCGAGCTGAGCGGGAAGTTGTGCGCGGCGGGCAGCACGCACAGGTAGACGCCGTCCTCGTCCAGCGCGCACAGCTCGACCGAGCCGCGCAGCGAGTAGATGTAGTCGTCGTGGGTGCGCGGGATCAGCTTGGGCACCCCGGTGCTACCGCCGGACAGCTGGAGGAAGGCGACCTCCTCCGGCCGCGGCTCCACCTCGGGGCCGGGGCCGTCGACCGGCACGTCCGCCAGCCGGACGTGCCCGCCCGGGTCCTCGCCGGCCACCAGCACCAGCCGTAGCGCGGGGTTCTCCGCCCGTACCCGGTGAGCGAGTTCGCGGAAGTCGAAGCCGCCCTCGACGGCCGGGACGACGTAGGCGACCGCCCCGGTGAAGGAGCAGAAGTGGCCGATCTCGGTGTAGCGGTGGGCCGGCAGCGCGAAGACCGGCAGCGCGCCGATCCGGAACAGCGCGAAGACCACCTCGAAGAACTCGGCCACGTTGGGCAGTTGGACCACCACCCGGTCACCGGGCCGCAGCCCCCGGGCCAGCAGCCCGGCGGCCATCCGGTCGGCCCGGCGGTCGAGTTCGGCGTACGTCCAGCGGCTTCCGGCCACCGGGTCGACGATCGCGGTGCGCTCCCCGTGCGCGGCGGAGCGCTCGCGCAGCATCCGGCCGAAGGTCTCGCCCCGCCAGTACCCGGCCGCCCGGTAGCGCTCGGCGAACTCCGGCGGGTGGGGGACGTACCCGTGCAAGGGGGTGCTCTCGCGGCTCTCGTGGTTCACGCGCTGACTCCGGCGGCGTCCAGGAAGGTACGGAACTTGGCGCTGGTCTCGGCGAGTTCGGCCTCGGGCCGGGACTGCTCCACCACTCCGGCGCCGGCGTAGACGCGCAGGGTGCGCCCCTCGGCCTCGGCGCAGCGGATGGTGACCACCCACTCGCCGTCGCCGTCCGCGTCGCCCCAGCCGACCATGCCGGTGTACAGACCCCGGTCGAAGGGCTCGACCTCGCCGATCACCCGGCGCGCCACCGGGGTCGGCGTCCCGCAGACCGCCGGGGTCGGGTGCAGCGCGGTGGCCAGTTCGAGCGCGGAGACGGCCGGATCGGCCAGCTCGCCGGCGATGGTGGTGGCCAGGTGCCACATCGCGGCGGTGCGCACCAGGGTCGGCCGCGCGGGCACGTCCAGGGTGCGGCAGTACGGGGCCAGGGCCGTGCGGATGGCGTCCACCACGACGGCGTGCTCGTGGAGGTCCTTGGGCGACTCCAGCAGCGCGGCGGCCCGGCGGACGTCCTCGCCGAGGTCCTCGCTGCGCGGCACCGAGCCGGCCAGCGGGTTGGCGAGCACCGCGGTGCCCCGGCGGGAGAGCAGCAGTTCGGGGCTGGCGCCGATCAGGGTGCGGCCCTCGCCGGAGGGCACCGCGAAGGTGTAGCCGCCCGGGTCGCGGCGGGCCAGCCGTTGCAGGACGGCGGGCAGGTCCAGCGGCCGGGGGCTGGTCAGCTCCAGCGTCCGGGCCAGCACCACCTTGCTCAACTCGCCCGCGCGCAGCCGCCGTACGGCCTCGGCGACGCCCGCGCCGTACACAGCGGGCTCGGGCACCGGGCGCACGCGCCAGTCGGCGTGGTCGGCGGCCGGGGCGGGCAGGGCGATCAGCGGGTCGTCGCGCAGCGCCCCGCAGCGGCGGACCTCGGCGGGCACGTGGAGCTCGGCCCGGCCACCGTGGTCGAAGCCCACCGCGCCCAGTACCAGCGGGTGTTCGACGCCCTCACGGCGGGCGCGGGCCAGCGTCTCGGCGACCCGGACGGGCAGCGGGCGGGCGTCCTGCGGCACCCGGGCGTGGACGCCCTCGGCGAGCAGGGTGCGGGTCGGCGAGGCGAGGAACGCCTCGGCGGGCCCGGCCCGGTACTGGCCCAGCAGCCCGCTGGCCGCGCCGATGACGGTGTGGTCCGTCCCGGCGGCGGCGTGGTGAACCGTGGTCACCTGGATTCTCCAGTCTGCGTGTGGCCGCCGCGCCCCGGTGGGGCCGGCGGGGTGGGGGTACGGCGCCGAGCGGGGTCGCGGCGCCCGTGGGGGTCCGGGTCCGCGGGTCGCGGCGCCCGCGGGGCTCAGGCGCGCAGGGTCGCGCCGCCGTCCACGTAGAGGTCGTGCATGGTGATGTGGCGGGCGCGGTCGGAGACCAGGAAGAGCACCGCCTCGGCGACGTCGGCGGGTTGGGCGATCCGGCCGAGCGGTATGCCGACGCGGTAGCCGGCCGGGTCGCCGTCGACGACCCGCTGCTCGGCGGCCGCCGCGTCGCCCTGCCAGAGCGAGCGCTGCATCTCGGTGTCGGTGGAGCCCGGGGAGACGATGTTGCAGCGCACCCCGGAGCGGGCGAGCTCCAGGCCCAGGCAGCGGGTGAACATGGTCGCGGCCGCCTTGGAGGCGGCGTACGCGGCCATGCCGGTGCGCGGCACGCCGGCCGCGTTGGAGCCGACGGTCACGACGGCGCCGGCGCCCCGGGCGGCCATCCGGCGGCCGACGGCGCGTGAGGTGTGGAAGACGCCGGTGGTGTTGACGGCGAAGGTGTCCGCCCAGTCGTCGTCCCGGAGTTCGACGGCGGGCGCCACCCGGAGGATCCCGGCGACGTTCACCAGGACGCCGATCGGGCCGATCCGGTCCTCGATCCGCTCGACGGCGGACTCCACGGCGGCGGCGTCCGTGACGTCCAGCGGGTACGGGCGCACCGCGTGCCCGCCGAGTTCCCCGGCGAGCGCGGTCAGCGGGCCCGGATTGCGGTCGACGGCGGCGACGACGGCGCCGGCGGCGGCCAGCGCGCGGGTGACGGCCGCGCCGATGCCCTGTCCGGCACCGGTGACCAGCGCGATGGTGCCGACCAGTTCCGACTGCTGCACAGGAAAATCCCCTCCGACCAGCGTGATTAGGCAAGGCTAACCTAACACAACTGTTCGGCTCCGCCGAGAGGCCCTGCGTGACCGTCAACTCCCGGCCGCCCCGGCCGACTCGGCCCGGCGGGGCACCGAACGGGCCCACCCGGGCGCCCCGCGCGGCAAAGTAGACGCAACGTTGCGTCCAGTGTACGGTCGAGGTGCAACGCAACGTTGCGTCCATCTTCGTCGCGGGCCGCCGACGCTCGGCGGCCACCCCTCAGAGGAGCGCCCGCATGCCCTCCACCGTCCGCGCCGCCGTCGCCTTCGCCTTCTGGGTGACCATGGCCGGCACCACCGTCCCGACCCCGCTCTACCCGCTCTACCAACAGGACCTCGGCTTCGGCCCGTTCACCGTGACGGTGATCTTCTCCGTCTACGCGTTCGGCGTGATGATCGGACTCCTCACCCTCGGCCGGCTCTCCGACCAGCTCGGCCGGCGGCCCGTGATGGCCGCCGCCCTGCTGCTCGCCGCCGCGGCCGCCGGGCTCTTCGAGGTCGCCGACTCCCTGCCCCGGATCCTCACCGCCCGCGTGCTGTCCGGCCTCGCCGCCGCCCTGATCACCGGCAGCGCCACCGCCGCCCTGCTCGACCTCGCCGGGCCCGCCGACCGACGCCGCGCCCAGACCCTCGCCCTCGCCGCCAACATGGGCGGACTCGCCGGCGGCACCCTGCTCGCCGGGGTCATCGCCGAATGGGGCGACTCCCCGCTCCAGCTGCCCTGGACCGTGATGCTCGCCCTCACCGGCCTCGCCCTGGTCGGCCTGCTCACCGTCCCCGAGAGCGCCCCCGCCCGCGGCCCGGTGCGACTGCGCCTCCAGCCGCTGCGTATCCCCGCCGACATCCGCCCGGCCTTCCTGCGCGCCGCCCTCGCCGGCGGCTCCGGCTTCGCCGTCCTCGGCGTGCTCACCGCCGTCACCGGCCTGTTCATCCGCGACATCGGCCTGCACAACCTCGCCCTCACCGGGCTGGTCGTCTGCCTCGCCTTCGTCTGCACCGCGATCGGCCAGCTGTTCGCCACCGTGCTGCCCCGCGCCCTGCCCGTCGCCTGCGCCGGACTGGTCGCCGCCGCCGCGCTGATCGCCACCGCCCTGCTCACCTCCTCCCTGGTCCCGCTGCTGCTCGGCGCCTGCGTCAACGGCCTGGCCACCGGCACCGCCGTCGGCACCGGCCTCGGCGTCATCAACTCCCCCGCCGTACCGCCCCAGCAGCGCGGCGAGGTGGTCTCCACCTTCTTCGCGATCCTCTACGGGTTCCTCTCCATCCCGGTGGTCGGCGTCGGCGTCCTCATCCAGCAGTCGGGGCTGCGCACCGCCGGGGTCGTCTTCAGCGCCCTGGTCGCCGCCCTCGCCCTCGGCGTCGCCGCCGGCCTGCTGCGCCACCCCTCCCCCGCCCACCCTGACCAGGTCCGCGAACGATGAGGCATGAGAGGATGAGCCCGCCCGGGACCCCCTCGCCCGGAACCCCCGCCCCCGGGCGGGAGCGCACCCGGCCGCACGGCCGCCCCCTCGCCCGGAAGGAGCCCAGCGCCATCGCCCCGCAGCAGCGCCCCGCCGGCTCCACCCGCCGCAGCGAGGCGGCCCGCCTGGCCGTCCTGAACGCGGCCGACGACCTGCTGGTCGAGCACGGCTTCGAGGGCCTGACCATCGAGGGCATCGCGGCCGCCGCCGGCGTCGCCAAACAGACCATCTACCGCTGGTGGAAGTCCAAGGTCGACATCCTCTTCGACAACCTGGTCCTGGACGCGGGCACCGCCCTCGCCTGGCCCGACGACCCGGCCGGCCCCGAGGCGCTGCGCGCCTACGTCCACCGCTTCGCCGTCTTCCTCGACGAGGAACCCGCCGGACGCGTCCTCCAGGCCCTCCTCGGCCACGCCCAACTCGACACCCGGACCGCCGAGTTGCTCCACACCGGCTTCCTGGACGAGCTGCGCGCCCGCGATCTCGCGCACACCGCCCACTGCCTCGCGGTGTCCGCGGACGAGGCCGCCGTCCTGCTCGACTCGCTGCTCGCCCCGCTCTACCACCGCGCCCTGGTGCTGCGCCGCCCGTCCGACCGGGCCTTCGTCGACGCGCTGCTCGACGCCCACCTCGGCTGACGCTCCGTCACCTTCCCTCTTCCGTCCGCGCGTTCACCCCGGACGACGTCTCCGTCAGGAGTACCACCGTGTTCCGACGCCCCCGCCCCTCCCACGACGTGACCGTCAGCGCGGTCACCCCGCTGACCTCCACCCTCGTCCGGCTCACCCTCCACGGGCCCACCCTCGACGCCCTGGCCCTCGAACACCCCACCCAGTGGGCCAAGTTGGAGATACCGGACGGCACCCGCCGGGCCTACACCATCCGCCACCACCGGCCCGCCGCGCACGAGGTCGACGTCGACGTCGTCCTGCACGGCAACGGCCCGGCCGCCCTCTGGGCCGCCACCGCCCGACCCGGTGCGCGGGCCCGGCTGGGCGACCCCCGCGGCCGGTTCACCCCCGTACCGCCCGGCCACCGGCTGCTGCTCGCCGCCGACGAGAGCGCCCTGCCCGCCGCGCTGACCGTCCTGGAGGACCTCCCGCCGGACGTCCGGGCGCACGCCTGGTTCGAGGTCGCCGACCCCGCCGACACCCTCCCCCTCCCCGCCGGCGTCGACGTCACCTGGCTCGCCCGCACCCCCGACCGGCCCAAGGGGCAGCTGCTCGCCACCACCGTCCGCCACTCCACCCGGCCGCTCGACAGTGCCTGGATCGCCGGCGAGGCCACCGCCGTGGCCGCCCTGCGCCGCCACCTCCTCGACGACCTCGGCATCCTCCGCGAGCACGTCCGGGCCAAGGGCTACTGGAAGCTCGGCGAGGCCGACCACAAGGGCTGACCGCGACGGCCCGGCCGGCGTGTGACGTCAGCGGGTCGGGACGGGGGCGAGGCCGGTGCAGGCGCGGAGGCCGTCGCGGCGCTTGAGGGCGGCCTCCGCGGTGGCGCCGGTGACCGGGACGGGGACGCCGCGGTCGTCGACGGTGGCCGGGGTGAAGGTCTCGCCCTTGACCTTCCCGTCCTTGGACAGCGTCAGCGTCGCCACGCCGGTCTCGTTGGAGAACGCGTAGTTGGAGGTGCCGTACCAGAGGAAGTTGCCGTAGCCGTAGCCGACGTAGGTGTTGCCGAGCATCCCGGAGCCGAGCATGGTGTGGGCGTGGGTGCCGACCACGGCGGTGGCGCCGGAGTTGGCGAGCTTCTTGGCGACGGTGCTCTGCGCGGTGGTCGGGCAGGCCTTGCCCTCGTCGCCCCAGTGCAGGTAGACGATGACCACCGGGGCGGCCTTCTTCGCCGCCTCCACGGCCTTGACCAGGGCGGCGGTGTCCAGGGCGGAGGCGATGCCGGGCTTGTTGGCCCCGGCGCGCCACTTCTGGTTGGTGAGGTCCTCGACCTGGCTGGCGGCGACCACGGCGACCTTCACCCCGCGCACCGTGGTGACGTACGGCGCGTACGCCTCCTTGGCGTTGCGGCCGAGGCCGATCACGGGGATCGGGGAGGAGTCCTTGGCGGCGAGGGTGTCGGTGAGTCCGTCGGCGCCGAAGTCCACGGCGTGGTTGTTGGCGAGCGAGACCACGTCCACGCCGGAGTCGCGCAGCGAGGTGAGCGCCTTGGGCGAGGTCCGGAAGGTGTAGAGCTTGGGCTCGGGGGCGCCGCGGCCGGTGATCGCGGTCTCCAGGTTGAGCACGGCGAGGTCGGCCTCGGCGAGGGTCTGCGAGATCGGGCCGAGCGACCGCTCGGGCGGCTGGACGCCCAGCCGGGCCTCGGTACGGCCCTCGAAGTGGACGTCACCCGCGAACGCCACGGTGATCGTGCCGTCGGGGCGCGGCTCGGTGGGGATCCCGCCCACGGCCGGTGCGCCGGTGCCGGACGCGGTGCCGCCGGCGCCGGTGCCCGGGGCGTCGGAGGTCGCGGCGGCCGGCTTCTTCGCGGCGTCGCCGGAGCCCGGCGCCGGGTCGTCCGGGCCGCAGGCGGCCACCGGTATCAGCCCGATCAGCAGCGCGACGGCGGCCGCGGCACGGCGCATGTGGTCCCCCCGGAAATCTGTACGTAAACGGCGGTCAGCCTACGCCACGGCCGCTCGGCCCCACCCGGCCGGGACACCGTGTCCGGGCCGCCCGCCGTACCGGGACGTCGTGTCCCTGGCTTAGACCGACCGGCAATAGGGGCGCGGCGGGGGCGCGCGCAGCGTGGAAGGAGGCGGCCGTCCGCACCAAGGACTGGCGGCTGAGCCTGCACGTGGTCGAGGACCGCGACACCACCCGGGTGCACGCCGTCCTGAACGCGGACGGCGACGTCCTGCACAGCGACGCGGCGGCCCGCCGCAACCCGCGCGACGAGCCGTCCACCGCGGTGGGCGACGAGTTCGCGGTGGGCCGGGCCCTGGTGGACCTGGGCCACCAGCTGCTGCGCGCCGGCACCCACGGCGCCACCTCGGCCACCGGGGACTGACCCGGGACGGCCCGGCCCACGCCGCCCCGTACGCGGACCGCCCCGCCGTACGCCATGCTGGGCCCCATGGACACCACGGACCACCGGACGGACTCCGCCGAGGCGGCCGCCGACTTCACCCCCGCCGAGCGCGAGCGCGGCCGCTCGCTGCGGCGCGGCCAGCTGCCGTGGGCGCTGGGCGGGCGGGTGGCCGGGCTGGGGCTGACCCTGGTGCTCGGGCTGACGCCGGCCGGGGCGGATCTGGTCACCGCGGTGGGCGGCTGGTTCGGCGGCGGGCGGACGGCCCAGGTGCTGGCGGGTACCGCGGCGCTGGTGCTGCTGGGGCAGGCGGTCGCCCTGCCGTTCGGCGCGGGCGTCCGGGTGGTGCGGGCCCGGTTCGGGCTGGTCACCCAGGGCTGGGCCGGCTGGGCGGTGGACGCGCTGCGCGGGCTGGGGCTGACCCTCGTCCTGGCACTGCCGCTGGCCCTCGGGCTGTTCGCGCTGACCGCGTGGTCGCCCGACCGCTGGTGGGTGCCGGCGGCCGGGGCGGCGGCGGTGCTGACGGTGGCGCTGTCCTTCCTGCACCCGCTGCTGATCGAGCCGGTGTTCAACCGCTTCACCCCGATGGAGCCCGGCCCGCTGCGGGCCTCGCTGCTCGCGCTCGCCGAGCGGGACGGCGTCGCGGTCCGGGACGTGCTGGTCGCGGACGCCTCCCGGCGCGCCACGGCGCTCAACGCGTACGTCTCCGGGCTGGGCGCCACCCGCCGGATCGTCGCGTACGACACGCTGGTCGCGACCGCCGAACCGCGTGAGGTGGAGCTGGTGGTGGCGCACGAGCTGGGGCACGTGAAGCACCGGGACGTGCTGACCGGCACCCTGCTGGGGGCCGTCGGCGCGGCCGTGGTGGTCTGCCTGCTGGGCCTGCTGACGGGCTGGGAGCCGCTGCTGTCGGCGGCCGGGGCGCAGAACGCGGCCGATCCCCGGGCGCTGCCGCTGATGGCGGCGTGCGCGGCGGTGCTGGGCGCCCTCTCCGGACCGGTACAGTGCGCGGTGAGCCGGCGGATCGAGGCCCGGGCGGACACGCACGCACTCGAACTCACCTCGGACGCCGACCAGTTCATCGCCATGCAGCGCAGGCTCGCGGTGGCCAACGTGTCCGACGTCGACCCGCCCCGGGTGCTTGAGCTACTGTTCGCCACTCACCCGAGCGCGGTCCGCCGGATCGCAGCCGCCCGCGCCTGGCGAACCTCGGCGGCCGCGGGATCGTTGTAGGGCGGGCCCGGGCGCCCGTCCGACGGGACCCGGACGAGCCCCCGGGCACCAACCGCGCGGCGCAGGGACCGCGCGGCGCACCGCACGCGTTGCGCACCGCACGCGAGGAACGAGGAGGCGGACCGCCGTGCCAGGCCGTGAGTCGTCGATCGACACCATCCAGCGCGAGCTGACCGCGTTCGCCCGCCGGGCCCGGCACAAGGCGTCCCAGCTCCACCCCGACCTCTCCCTGGTCACCTACAGCATCCTCGACCTGATCAACGAGCGCGGCGGCTGCCGGGCCGCCGACGTCGCCGCGTACTTCATGCTCGACAAGTCCACGGTGAGCCGCCAGGTGGGGGCGCTGGAGCGGCTCGGTCTGCTGCGCCGGGAGACCGACCCGGAGGACCAGCGCGGCCAGATCCTGCGCACCACCGAGGCCGGTCTGACGCTGCTGCGCGAGGCGAACGAGCAACGCCGGCTCTCCTTCACCGCCCGCTTCACCGACTGGTCGGACGAGGACGTGGCCCGCTTCGCCGACTACCTGGCCCGCTACGGCGCCGAGGGCTGAACGGACGCGGCACCGCACCGGCCCGGCCCGGCCCACCGACGGACCGGGCCGGCCGAGGGGCGGACCGTCCTTCCGGGTGCGCCCGGGGCCCCCGCCGGTGTACAGAGGAGAGGTGCCACAACGGCTGCGCTCCCATGACCGCCGCCGGTCGTGGCGGCCCGGCCGCCACGTGCTGACGGCGATCGCGCTCGCCCTGATCGTCGCGATCGTCGTGGTGGACGTGCTGGCGCCGCCCCACATCCACCTCGGCCCGCTGCTGATCGTCGCGCCCGCGCTGACCGCCTCCTTCGCCGCGGCGCGGGCCACCGCCGTGGTCGCCGGGCTCGCGGTCGCCGGCCTGATGGTCATCGGAGTGCTGCGCGACGGGCTGTTCACCGCCAACCACGAGACCCAGATCGGCGCGCTGGTCGCGGTCTCCGTCCTGATCGTCGGGCTGCGGGTGCTGCGCGACCGGCACGAACGCGAGCTGGCCCGGGTCCGCTCGGTCTCCGAGGCCGCCCAGCGGGTGCTGCTGCGCCCGCTGCCGGAGCGGATCGGCTCGCTGCGCCTGGCCTCGGTCTACCTGGCGGCCGAGGAGGAGGCCCAGGTCGGCGGCGACCTGTACGCGGCGGCCCGCACCGCGACCGGCACCCGGCTGCTGGTCGGCGACGTCCGCGGCAAGGGCCTGGCCTCGCTCGGCGAGGCCGCGCTGCTGCTCGGGGCCTTCCGCGCGGCCGCCCATCTGCACGCCGACCTGCCGGAGCTGGCCGCGTACCTGGACGGCAGCGTCTGCTGGGACCTCGCCCAGCCGGCCGACGGCGGGGCGGGCGGCGACGGCACCGGCGACGGCGGGCGGGGCGACGCGGCGGCCGGGGAGGGCGGCGAGTCCTTCATCACCGCCGTCCTGCTCGACATCCCGGACGACGGCTCGGAGGTGCGGCTGATCGACTGCGGCCATCCGCCTCCCCTGCTGCTGCCCGCCGACGGCGGCGCCCCGGTCCGTACGCTGGCCGCCCGCAACCCCTCGCCGCCGCTCGGGCTGGGCGAACTGGCCCCGGGCGGGTACCGGGTGGAGGTGTACCCCTTCGCACCGGGCGACCGGCTGCTGATCTACACCGACGGGGTGATCGAGGCCCGCGACGAGGGCCGCCGCTTCTACCCGTTGGACGAGCGGGTCACCGCCTGGCGCGGCGAGCGTCCGGCGACCCTCCTGCACCACCTGCGCCGCGACCTGCTCGCCCACGTCGGCGGCCGGCTGGACGACGACGCGGCGGCGGTGCTGGTCGAGCGCACCCGCCGTCACCACCGCTGAGGGGCGTTAGGCCGTGTCTCACAATTCCCACCGGGCGCGCGACGCCGGGCATCCCGGCTGGACGCACCGGCGAATCGCCCGAGTACGACCAAGTACGAGGACGATCCGCCGGCACGCCCAGCCGGGCGCCCAACGCCGCGCGCTGATCCGACGCGAATTATGAGACACGGCCTAGTGTCCTGAGTCTGGAATTTCATTCATAAATGTAGACTGGGGATGTGGCGCGGACGGGTCGGCCGAAGGCCGAGTTGATGTTGTCGGATGAC